>JAEDFO010000037.1 GCA_016292745.1 Muribaculaceae bacterium
ACCACACCGATTTTACGGAAAAAATTATATAATTACAGAATTAATTCATTACATTTGCGTATAGATAACAATCAAATATCAATCATTTAAAACATAACGAAATGAAGAAGCACAATTTTTATGCTGGTCCATCGATTTTAAGCGAATACACGCTTAACAACACAGCCGCAGCCATAAAAGACTTTGCCGGCACGGGATTATCCATTCTCGAGATTTCTCACCGCAGCAAAGAGTTTACTGCCGTAATAGAGGAAGCAGCCCAACTGTTCAAGGAGCTGCTCGACGTGCCTGCCGGCTATGAGGTGCTGTTTCTCGGTGGTGGTGCAAGCATGCAATTCTGCATGGTCCCCTTCAACTTGCTCAAAACCAAAGCCGCATACCTCGACACTGGCACATGGTCGAGCAAAGCCATTAAGGAAGCTAAGCTCTTTGGCGAAGTAGATGTGGTAGCTTCTTCAAAGGAAGCCAATTACACTTACATTCCTAAGGACTACACAGTTCCTGCAGATGTCGACTATTTCCATATCACAACCAATAACACTATCTACGGAACCGAAATCCGCAAAGACCCCGATGTGAATGTGCGTCTGGTTGCCGATATGTCAAGCGACATCTTCTCTCGCCCGGTTGATGTATCAAAATACGACCTTATATATGGTGGTGCACAGAAAAACCTGGCTCCTGCCGGTGTGACATTCGTAATTGTTAAGGAAGACGTTCTCGGCAAAGTGGAGCGCGCCATCCCTACTATGCTCGACTATCGCACCCACATCAGCAAAGGCTCGATGTTCAATACTCCTCCAGTGCTCCCGATATTCTCTGCACTGCAGACACTGCGCTGGTACAAGGAACTCGGCGGTGTGGAGAAACTTGAACAGCTCGACAAGGCTAAGGCAGCCAAACTTTACGACGCCATCGACAACAGCAAGATCTTCACCGGTACAGTAAAGGCTGAAGACCGCTCGATTATGAACGTTTGCTTCGTAATGAAACCTGAATATGCCGAACTCGAAAAGGGATTCGTCGACTTTGCAGCAACCAAAGGCATTGTGGGTATCAAGGGCCACCGCAGTGTAGGCGGCTTCCGCGCATCGCTCTACAACGCACTTCCTATGGAAAGTGTTGATGTACTCATCGCTGCAATGAAAGAATACGAAAACAAGATTTAAGGACATCAGACAATGAAAATACTTGTAGCAACAGAAAAGCCGTTTGCAGCTGCTGCAATCGACGGTATTAAGGAAGTGGTTGCCAAATCGGGCAACGAACTCATCCTCCTTGAAAAAGGCACCAAGGCCGACCTTATTGCCAAGGTAGCCGATGTGAACGGGCTGATAGTACGAAGCGACATCGTGGACCGCGAAGTACTCGAGGCTGCCAAGCAACTTAAGGTTGTAGTACGTGCAGGCGCCGGTTACGACAACATCGACCTTGCCGCTGCAACCGAAAAAGGAGTGTGCGTGATGAACACTCCAGGACAGAACTCAAATGCCGTTGCCGAGCTGGTGTTCGGATTGTTGGTGTTTGCTGTCCGCAATTTCTACAATGGCAAGTCGGGGTCGGAACTCAAAGGAAAGAAACTCGGCATCCTTGCATTCGGCAATGTAGGGCGCAACGTGGCCCGCATAGCAAAAGGATTCGACATGGATGTGTATGCCTACGATGCATTCTGCCCTAAAGAAGCCATCGAAGCCGCTGGCGTGCATGCCGTCGACAATCAGGAAGCCCTGTTTGAAACTTGCGACGTGGTATCGCTCCACATCCCGGCCACAGCCGAGACCAAGCAGAGCATCAACTACGCGCTTGTTGGAAAGATGAAGAAAGGCGGCATCCTTGTCAACACAGCCCGCAAGGAAGTGATTAACGAGCCTGAACTGCTCAAGCTTATGGCCGAGCGCGACGACCTCAAATACGTCACCGACATCAAGCCCGACGCCGACGAGGATTTCAAGAAATATGAAGGCCGATACTTTGCCACTCCAAAGAAAATGGGAGCCCAAACAGCTGAGGCCAACATTAATGCAGGTATCGCTGCCGCCCACCAAGTCATCGACAACCTTACAACCGGCTGGAACAAGTTCCAAGTGAACAAATAATACAATTATTTGCCTTAGTTATAATCGAGACTGCTTCATTTCATATGAGGCAGTCTCTTTTTATTATGTAATAAACTATAAATCTGATAGTTATGAATTAGACTAAAATTTTTTCGAAAAAAATTGCAAAAATATTTGGATAATTGGAAATACTGCTCTACATTTGCGGTGTACTAATATACTAATACACTATTATGATACGAATCAACAACATCACATTCAGCTATCGCCGCAAGGCCGACGATGTGCTGACCAACCTAAGCCTAAGCATTGAGCCAGGAGCCATTTACGGACTTCTTGGGCTCAACGGTGAAGGGAAAAGCACCCTGCTGCACCTGATGGCCGGCGTTCTTACCCCAAATGCCGGAAACATTACCATCGACGACGTCGACGTTAGACTTCGTCGCCCAAGCACCCTGAGCAAGCTCTTCATTGTACCGGAAGAGTTTTCGCTTCCAGAAATCAGCCTCGAGAATTATGTAAGAATCAACGCCCCACTCTACCCAAACTTCAACCGCGACGACATGGAGCGCTACCTGAAGGAATTCGGGCTAAACTCCAACATCAATCTGAAAGGGCTTTCGATGGGCCAGAAGAAAAAAGTGTTCATTAGCTTTGCCCTGGCAGCCAACACTCCCGTAATGTTGATGGACGAGCCCACCAACGGCCTCGACATTCCCGGCAAGAGCACATTCAGAAAGGTGATTTCGATGGCAGCATCCGACGACCGCACCATCATAATATCCACCCATCAGGTGCGCGACATCGACAAACTGCTCGACCACATCATCGTAATGTTCAATCACAAGTTATTGCTCAACGAACCCATCAGCGAAATATCGCGCCGTCTGGCATTCGTTGAAAGCAACGACGCTGAATTGGTCGAAAAAGCCCTTTACTGCCAATCGTCGGTTGCCGGAAAATCGCTGGTTCTGCCCAACGACAACGATGATGATTCAGAGGTCAACCTCGAGACGCTGTTTAACCTTGCCATCGAAAAGCCCGAGGTAATAACCCAATTGTTTAACCACAAAAACGCCTGACAATGAACACCAACGATATATTTTCATTGAACCGGTTTGCACTGTATTTCAAGAAGACATTTACAGAAGACCGCCGCAAATACCTCCTGCAGATGGCTGCCGTGGCTGCAGGCTGCATTTTCTCGATACTATTCATAGCATTTACCGATTCTGGACGCTATCAGCACTACAACGAATACATTGCCCATTCCTACCAAGGCACTGAATTTCTTGATTTCTACATTATGTTTTTCATCGGCACAATAGCACTGTTTGCCACAAACATGTTTTCGAACCTTAACGACAAGACCAAGCGCATTGCCACACTCACATCCCCAGCCTCAACACTCGAAAAATATATGACACGCTGGATTCTGTATGTGTTTATTCCCATAATAATGGGTGTGGTTATATGTGTATGCTCGGAATTAATACGTTGCGGAGTTATGAGCGCAATATATGATGACCCCAACAATATAATCCACCCTATCGGAACCAACATAATTCTTGGCGATAATCCACCCTACTCCAACCCTGTTCCGACGGTAATGGCAATGGGCATACTTGCACAATCGCTTTTCGTGCTCGGCAGTGCCATCTGGCCCAAGATTTCAGGCATCAAGACGATAGCAGCAATGGCCATTCTCGTTTTTGCCTATGCAATGTTTGGATACGGCTTGTCGGAACTATTCCTAAGCGATGACTCATATTATCCGAATATTCTGACACTCGAACAGAGTGTAAATCTGGGATTTGCCACAATAGCAGCCGGCATCCTCACAAATTATGTGATAGCCTACTACCGATTCAAGGAGCAGGAAATTATTCAACGCATACTTTAAACAACTGACAGCTATGCAATTCAAGGACAACAAGGCAATATATCTGCAGATAGTTGACCGCATTTGCGACAGCATCCTCAACGGAAGCCACCCTGAGGGGAGCCGGATACCGTCGGTGCGCGAATATGCAGCCGAAGTAGAGGTTAACGCCAACACGGTGATGCGCTCATACGAATATCTGCAAAACCATGAGATAATTTTCAACCGCAGAGGCATCGGATTCTTTGTAAGCGACGAAGCAAAGTCGATAATCCTGAGCGAGCGCAGAGAGTCGTTCATGGCCAATGAAATCGACTATTTCTTCAAGCAGCTTGTATCGCTGAACATATCTGCCGAGGAACTTGCCCAAATGTATAACCACTATAAAGAGAAACAAAAATGAAACGTACATCATATATATTATTGGCACTTATCGGCGTAAGCTTTGCCGCTATATTTGCATTCATCTTATTCATCAGTGCCCACGCCTTATCGCCCAACGAGCAGATATTCGCTATAAAAGGCGAACCAACGAGCAAAATCATCGACAAGCCATTCCACCACATAAAAATAGAAGCAGACAGCGTTTTCTACTTTTTGTCGAATGATTCTATCGAAATTATGCCGACCGTTTTACCGGAGCCGACAATTGAATGCTGCGCCGACTGGTTTAAATATCTAACTCCAGAGGTGGAAAACGACACTCTTATAATTCACATCAAGATCGAGAACGACATCAATGATGACAATATAGGAATCATGTACCGCTATATTCAATCAGAGCGACCTATCAGAATCAACTTAACAGAACAGGTGCAATCAGTGAGCAACAACATGCTAATGGACATTAAACTCATCGACATGAAAATGCCAATGATGCATGTGAGCAGCGACATCGAGGGTATAATCATTGAGAATTGCAAGTTCGACTCAATAAGTACTGTCACCAAAAACATTTTAGTCAAGAACAGCAACATAGGAGTACTGACGAGCATTGATTCAAAAGAGTTAAAAGACATCGATATTGACGACAATTCGCACATCGAAAGCCTTTACCTTTCAACTTGGGACAATTTCACGGACTTAGATACCAAAAACATAGGCGAGGTAATCTGGAATCCCAGCAATTCATCTTCGACCTTGAAAATACGAGTCAGGAAAGGCGAACGAATAAAAATTGAACATTAATTACACGTTAACAACACTATCTTCAATCACGAGATGGCAGCAAGAACCGCGATGGTGATTGCTGCCATCGTCATTAATATATATCAGCCCTTCTTTCTACGCAGACGCTGTGCCTTTGCACGGAACTTGTCGGCAAAATCGTCCATATCGATGGCATCGTAGCAATCGGCAAGTTGTTCGAGCGGCCACGGATTTAAGGAATCGGACTTGACCATTTTCTTCAACACCTTTATGGCCTCGACATATTGTTCAGCAGCTACGAGATGGCGAGCAACGATAGCGAGGGTTGTGGGATTGAACGGTTCGATAGTGAGCGACTGCTCCAGGAGGTTCATCGCCTCGTCGTCATCGCCGAGCATCATCATCACCTCGGCTTTGCCATTAAGCGCAGCGGTGCATTCGGGATAAAGCGACAGAGCCTTGTTATAGTTGGCAATAGAGGCTTTAATTGACACTGAATCGTGGTGTGCAGGGCCGTATGCCACCGT
Source organism: Muribaculaceae bacterium (assembly GCA_016292745.1). Taxonomy (GTDB): domain Bacteria; phylum Bacteroidota; class Bacteroidia; order Bacteroidales; family Muribaculaceae; genus SFRY01. Next base: position 5,616 of record JAEDFO010000037.1, read on the forward strand.
GGAATCCTCCACCAAGTTGCCACTCATGGCCAACGATTCACGTCCAAGCTGGGCATATTCATTGGCAAGCTCGCGGAAACGACAATTCTGCTTATAAATGGTATCCTTAAGGACCGAGATAGTATCGTTCAGGGCATTGAAGCGGTTAAGTTTCCGGCAAATCAAGCGACGCACAGCAACGTTGTCGGCTACGCTGCACAATTTTGAAGCGTCGGCAAATAGATTGACAGCCTGCGCGAAATCCATCTTGTCGAATGCCACCGAAGCCTGCTGATACAAAGCATTAGCCTTGGCTCTGAGCAAAGCATCGTTGATAATGGCAGAATTATTGAACGAATTACTGAACTTGACAATTTCCGGATTCACAATTATGTCGCGATGCGAAATAGGATGCGTCAAGGTAATACCTTCGAGCGAAGTGCAGCGCGACAGCGCTACATAAGTCTGCCCACCGGCAAATGCGCCGTTAGAGAAATCTATTACCACCTTGTTGAAGGTCAGGCCCTGGCTTTTATGGACAGTCAATGCCCACGCCGGCTTTAGCGGATATTGCTGGAACACACCCAGCATCTGCTCTTCAATCACTTTTTTCTTGTCGTTATAGGTGTAACGGATATTCTCCCACTGTTCGCGTTCAACAGTGTATGAATTGCCGTCCTCCAGTTCCACCAATATCGAATCGTCATCGAGCTTCTTCACAATGCCAATTGTGCCGTTAACCCATCGCTGCTCCTTGTCGTTACGGATAAAAATCACTTGGGCACCCTCTTTCAACGTAAGCTGTAGCGACGTTGGGAGCGACTGCTCAGGGAAATCGCCATCAATGCTACCCAAATAGTTATGTTCTTCGGTCAGAAGAGCATCGAGGCACTGCTGGTTGATGGCATCAACGGCATCACGACGAGTGGCAAGAGTGATGATGAAATCGTTGTGATTGGTTTTGTAATTGTATACGAACCGTGAATTGATTAGTTGCAAATCGCTGTCGTTCACCCGGTTATCGCGCACCCTATCGAGCAGCGAGATAAACTGCGGATTGTTCTGGCGATAGATTTTCCTAAGCTCGATAGGCACCAGACTGATACTGCTGAAAGCAAATGCATTGAAAAAGAAGAAATTGCGATAGAAACGGCGAAGCACATCGCGCATATCGGCAGTAACAACCGGCTCAAGCTGAAATATATCGCCGACGAGCAACAGCTGCTTGCCACCAAACGGCTCACGCATATTTTCGCAGAAAACTCTGAGAACCTTGTCCATGAAGTCGATGATATCGGCACGGACCATCGAAATCTCATCGATTATAATCAAGTCGAGCTGCTTCAAGAGCTTGATTTTGTCGCGCGAATATTTGAGTGTCTTACGGATGTTGAGCGGACGGAAGTCGGGGTCGTCAGGGAGAATCGGTTTGAAGGGAATCTTGAAGAAAGAATGCATAGTCATTCCACCCACATTAACAGCCGCGATACCTGTGGGAGACAGTACCACAAACTTTTTGTGGGTGTTGTTACAAATATACTTCAAGAACGTGCTCTTCCCCGTACCAGCCTTTCCGGTGAGGAAAATCGACTGGTTCGTTTCGTTGATAAGCTGCCAAAGAGTGCGGAATTCGGCGTTATCGAGGTCGAGGTTGTCCGGTAAACTATATTTCTCCATAATGCAAATTTAGATAAAATCCGCGAGGTTTTTACACCGTCAGGATAAAGAAAGAGCCTATCGTGGGAAAAGATAGCGCAAGGTGGGAAAAGAAACTAAAAACTTCACTACTTTATGCAAAGGTACAGATAGCAGTCAACCATTTTTTAGCGAAAACCGCCACTCATTTCAATATCGTATAAAAAAGAAGCCCGGAGGTTGACCGGGCTGAATCACTTAATAAATATTTTGAATTATTGTTGTTTAGAAGCGTACGCCAAGGGTAACAACGAGCTGATGGTTGTTGTCGGAAACCGAAGCTGTAGGCGATGGCTCGACACCGCCCGAATAGTTAACCGGCGAGAATGCGTGGAACTCGTTGTCGCGGTTACGATACACGTATGCAAAGTCGATGTACGCACCGGAGAACTTGTAGCCCAGTCCGCAGGTAACATATTGGGTTTTCTTTACGAAATTATACGAAGGAATTGTGCCAGAGGTGAATATGTCAACCCGATTGTTGAGCACATCTTCGTTAACGGCGCAGTCTTCGTAAGAATAACCAGCGCGGAGACTGAGTTTCGGAGTTGCACGATACTCCAAACCGACGCGGTAAGTGTTGCCAGGACAATAATATTTGTCGATATCGTTGTTTGAGTCGGTATATTCAAATCCACGGCTATCGGAAAGCGACATATTGTTATAACCGGTGTATTGGTAGTCGAAACTGACAATTGCTTGCTTACCCAGCACAGCTGCAGCGCTGGCAATGAATTTCCACGGGGTGCGGAGCTTGTAGTATGTTTCGCTTGCCACCCCTTCGTTGGTGGAGGCATTTCCCTGAATACCGTTGCCATAAGCAAACGATGTACCGGCCACATAAGTATCGGTGAGTTCGTAATAGGTAGGCGAATGGAATGCCAATCCGAAGCGCAACTCGTTGATAGGCTTGGCAATGATACCGAACTTGCAGTTCCAGCCGGTACCAGTGGTTCGGAGTTGGTTCTCGAGACCATAATCGGCGTAGCCATTGGTGATAGTGCCGTCATCGTCGCCAACATAAGCGTTGTCGAGCGATTCGCCGTAATATGTGTAGGCATTGTAGTTGATGTCGGTGATTCCAATACCTACGCCCCAATACACGCTATTCATTATGTTACCGCCAAAGTTGAACGAGAACTCGTCGATACCACCCGATTCGATGGTTTCGAATTCTGCAGCACCGGTAGTTCCATCGCCAAGGAGACCTTGGAAATCAACGCCTTGCGAATTGGGGGTAATCATATAGCTATCGTAAGCAAGCACCGAGAGCCATGGGGCATTTCCGTAGTATCCACCTGAAACGATTTCCTGGTCGGTGTAACCGCCACTGTTTGTTACTCCGGCAATATAGTTGCTGAGCGAGGTGCGCATGGAGCCGAATCCGCCTCGAGTGCGACGATTGAGCGAAAGCTGTCGGTTATAAGAGAAACCCCAGTTGAAATTGGGCATTACCTCGGAATTCAGTTTATATACTCCAACATAACCGGCAGTGTTGCAGCTTGCCACGGTGTTAGAATATTTGCTGCCATAGTCGGCCTTTGTCGACTGGAAATTTATTCCGAGCGTGGCACATGCATCAGAGCTGCGATAAACGCCGATACCGGCGGGGTTCTGAATTAGAGTGCTCATATCGCCGCCAAGAGCGCCGAATGCACCTGCCATCGACATATAGCGTGCTGTACCGCGCAAATCCTGCTGCGAAAGCTGAAAGGCATCGATTGCACCCTGTGCGTTAGCCAACACAGGGAGCAATGCTGCTGCCAATAATATTGATAATTGCTTTTTCATTATTCAGATAACTTAAAATGCTGTATAAAGTGATGTTAAGGGCTATGCCTATGTCATTTCCCAGACATTAACGACGGCCACCACGGCTGCCTCCGCCACCGAAACCGCCTCCACTGCTGCGGCTTCCGCCTCCACTGAATCCACCACCACTGCTGAAACCACTGCTTCGGTGCGATGAGCCGCTGTTGAACGAATTCCTCGACGATGAGCGGTTACTTTCAAACGAATTTTGACGGCGAGTTTCGATATTGTTGCTGTTATATCGGCTTGTGCGTTCAGGAGTATAGGAATTACTTCTGCTACTGCCCGAAACCGAGCTACGGTGGTTGTTAGGACGATATTGAGAGCCGCTGGTAGTTGAGCCGGCGCTGTTTCCACGGTTTACGTTGCTGGCACGCACTCCGCCAGATGATGGACGACGAGTGGTGGCATAACCTGGGCGGCCCGAGGATGTTGATGTGCCACGAGTGCCGATACCTGAAGGCCGACGTGTGCCGACATTTCCGAATGGACGACGGCCGTAATCGTTATAGGCATAAGAGTGGCCGTAGTGAGGATAAGGAGCGTGCCATCCGCCACCATGCCAGTGGTGCGACCACCCCCAACCACAATAGTGCCAAGGCGAGTACCATGACGGACCGAACCAAGGGTCGTAAGCCCAGTTCCAGCCCCAGCTCCACGACCATGGCGAATAGTGCCACGACCAATGGTATGATGGGCCCCAATAGTTCCAACCCCATGAAGGATACCAGAACGAAGGAGTGAGGGCAGCCACCGTGTAGGTTAACAAAGCAGCATCGTAATACAAATCGGGAGTTTCCACGATAACCACCGGATTGTAGAAGGCGCGGATGCGCTTTGTGTAGGTGTAATCGTCGGAACCGTCGGTTGCATACGATTCGCTGTATTGCTGCGAGGAAGCAGCCGAAGAGTTCTGAGCCAGAGAAGAGTCGTCGGCAGGAGCTTCGTAAACTTCTTCGTCGGTGTAGCGTCGGTTATACTCGTCGACGTCTCTGCCGTTCACAATTTCGCTGCCAGAACTATAGTTGTTGATTGCGGCATCGGAAGCGGCATATGCATTATACTGGTAATCATTGTTGTCGTCAGCGACCGAATACACTTCAACCTGCTTCGAGGAAGAGGAAGTAGCTTTAGGCTTTTCAATCTTGGTGTCCTTAGAAGCATCGTAGTAAATATCGTCGTAGTCCTGAGCGGCTACATTCATCGTTGTCATTACTGACATTACCGATACTAATAAAACATCTAATCGCATAATTAAAAAATTTAAGTCGTTTTACTTATATGACTAACCTCGAGGCAAAAAGTTTAATGTCAACCAACGCTCGGCGGATAGTTTTTGCTAAATTAGTAAATAATACGAAATCACACAATTAAGAGGCAGGTATATAACACTATTTATGACTATTTGTATAAAAAGAAGGACAATAATCGTGCCATTTTGAACAATAAGGAAATAAAGTTGGGAATAATGTTGGAAACTTAAGGGGAAATGGCGATATTTGGCATAGTAAAAACAACAATAAAACTGAGATATATTATGATTCGTTTAAATGTATTTATTCAGGTAAGCGCTGAGAACCGTGACAAAGTATTGGCATCAGCCAAGGAACTTGTAGCAGCATCGTTGAAAGATGAAGGCGTAGTTGCCTACGATGTATTCGAGAGTTCAACCCGCCCCGATGTGCTTATGATATGCGAGACATGGAAAAATGAGGAAGTACTTGCTGCCCATATGAAGGCTCCACATTTCACAACATTGGTTCCGGCCATTGAAGCGCTTGCAAAGATGAAGCTTGAGCAATTCACATTCTAAGCTTCATCAAAGCGGTATATGAAAAAGGCGTGCTGAAACAAGTTTCCGGCACGCCTTTTTTTAGAATTATTTAAAACGACGCGAGAGCCAACGACGCAGCGGCTCGTCGTAGAATTTCAGGCACAGATAAGCAAACAGAACGTTCCACACATACACACCGATTGCCAACGGCCACGAGCCGGTAAAGTCGTACACCTGATTCTTGATGAGCCAGGAATAGAAGAGATACATGAACGGATAGTGAACGATATAGAGCGGGAACGAGATGTCGCCAAGGAATTTGCACACCAACGACGATGTGTGGTCGGTGGTTACACCGGAGGCACCAATCCGGACCACTATAGGGAACAGCACAGCCACACAAGCCAATTCGAATAAGCCATTGAGGTGTATGCTTCCGGCTATGGTTTGCGGAATAATCGGCACAAACATCACAGGAGCCAGCAAAGCAGCTGCAATCCAGAAAGCGCCACGCACCTTCCAAGGCTTGAAATTGCGCTGGACGAGCATGCCAAGAGTGAAGGGGAAGAGCATGCGCAAAGTGCCACCAAGCATATTAGGCAGGTCGAATGTCCAGCCCACCCCAATCATGCCATATCCAGAAAAGTCGAACACGGCAAATGCAGCCCAAGCCAAGCCGATAACAACTACAACGACAGCAAGAACGGCATTTGAAAGGCGGCGAAGCACAATGGCATATATAATGTTGCCTATATATTCAAAAAACAGCGACCAACTTGGTCCATTGAGTGGAAACAGTTCGCCATTTCCACGCACCTCGTAGCAGCAACCGGGAATAGCCGGGACAAAGAACATTGCGCACAGCAATGCCAGCATTACCATTGAGGTGGCCACATGAGTACCATCCCACTGTTCACTTCCCTGGACACAGAACGTAACAGCCCCCACAACAGCTCCGAGGACTACCATTGGATGCAATCGGATAAGACGTCGACGCGCAAAGCCTTTCATTGACAACGATGTAGCCCAACGCGAATCGTAGGCATAACTGATAACAAAACCGGAAAGGATAAAGAAGAAATCGACAGATAGATATCCGTGGTTGATAAACACGATGTCGGTCTGTCCGGCGAAAGCAAACCCTTCAAACACATGATAGAGCACCACCAACATTGCCGCCACGCCACGCAATCCATCGAGCAGTGCGTAATGCTGGCGAGAATCGACAAACGCTGACGAAGAAACGATATTATTCACAGTGATTAAAAATTTTGGTTAGTAAAAGTACTTTAAAAACGCAATTAACCTATAATATATATTATCTCAGAAAGTATTGAAATCGGTTAGTTTCAAGCCATCGAGGTCATCATCCACAACACCATTTTCATCGGAAAAACCGACGAGACGGCCTCCTGTATCAAACACATATGCACCGGCAAGAGGCTTCAAATCGGTGGCATCTACCACCCGGAACTGAGCAGCCGCAACAATCGATGCCACACAGAGCAACGCCGCCGCAAGCGTTGAGCGGAATGTCATAGTTCGTAATATTCGGGCGAGAACGTATCGCCATCGTTAATGTCGCCCGAATCAAGGCCCTTCTTGAGCCATTTCACACGCTGTGCCGAAGTGCCATGGTTAAACGAATCGGGCACCGAATAGCCCTGAGCCTTCTTCTGGAGATAATCGTCGCCTATTTTCGATGCAGTGTTCATGCCTTCCTCAATATCGCCGTCTTCAAGCGAATTGAACATGGCATTGTCGCGATTCGCCCACACTCCGGCAAGGAAATCGGCCTGGAGCTCGAGGCGCACGCTTATACGGTTGGCTGTCTTCTGATCGGAGCGTGCCATCTGCTGATGTGCCTGGTCGAGAATGCCGAGCAAATATTGCACATGATGCCCCACCTCGTGGGCAATTACATAGGCATAAGCGAAGTCGCCATCGGCACCGATATTGCGTTTCATCTGCGTGAAGAACGACAAGTCGATATAAACTGTCTGGTCGGCTGAACAATAGAACGGACCGGTTGAAGAAGTTGCGCCACCACAACCCGACTGCACAGAACCGGAAAAGATTACAAGCTTTGGAGCCTCATAAGTGCGGCCTAAGCGGCGGAACTCGCTGCTCCACACATCCTCGGTTCCGGCAAGAATCTGTTTAGTGAACACCACCAGATTCTCTTCTTCGGCAGAAGGAGTGTAGGATTGTTCCGACAGCTGCGACTGCCCCATCTCACCGCCGACGATATTGATTACATCGCCCAAATCACCGCCCATAAGCAGCGTAATCAATGCCACCACAATAGCGCCACCTATTCCCAAAGCGCCACCCACGGCCCCGCCCATACGGCGGCGGTCGTCGACATTGCTGCTTTGACGTCGTCCATCAAGTCTCATATTACTTATATTTACAGAAAATGATACTAAATCTTATAATTTTATTCAAAATTACACAGTTTACATGTATTTTTCAATATTTTTGCAATGTATTAATTAAAATCAACTATTATTATGGTAAAAAATCTACTTTCTTTCACGGTTATGGCCTCAATGGCCTTAGGATTGAGTGTGGGAGCAAGTTCCCAGAAACACGTGACAATGTCAAATGATGCAAAACTTACCCGACTTGAAATCAACGACAAAGCACAAAAGAGCATCGCACTTAAAAAGGCGAGCAGAGTGGTAGAATCGAAGAAATTATCGAAAAATGTGATTTCTCAGGTTGTTGAGTTCGAAAACGGGGTGAGAATGAAACGCCTGGTTAACGCAGCCTCACCAAAAGCTCTATCAAAGAAAGCCATTTTGGCCAATGCAAAGGCAGATGAAACAACCAGCAGCATATATTCACTCAACGAAGATTTTGAAGGAGCCGACGGCACCACTACATGGATGCCCGAAGGCTGGAGCGCCGAATCGAAGGGCGAAGAATTCACCGACCCCTATGGCCTGCCTACCAACTGGTATGTATGCAGCTACGACGGTTATTCGCCCGAGCCCAACGGCACATACTATGCCTGCGTGCTTTACGATTCATCCAATACGAAGGACGAATGGCTGGTGTCGCCGGTGGTAACAGCAACTGAATTCCCAACGATTTCGTACCAGGAATTCATAATGCCACTTTACCTGTTCAATCTCAATGAAGTGGATTGGGACAATTATGAATTTACGAAGAAGGAGTGTTCGGCAAACCTGCAGATTCTTGTAAAGGCCGACGACGAAGAGAATTGGACTGTCGTAAAAGACTATTACGATGAATACAAGGACTGGACTTTTGATGAACTTATGCAAGATATGTATTCAATGGCTTACTCACTTAAGAAAACCACAATATCGCTCGAAGGGTATGCCGGCAAGAATGTGCAGATTGCGTTCCGCTATTTCGGTCTGGACGGCAACACAGTATATATTGATGATGTAAAGCTCTCTAATCCGGAGCTTGAGGTAAGCTATTTGTATCCGCTTGAGACACTGTTCTTCGGAGTCAGCAAGGATAGTATGGTACTGCCCTATTCGGTAGCAATGGAACCTGTGAACACCCCACTCTATTGGACTAATTTATCGGAGCTCGATAATGCAACATTTAGCTGGCAGTACAGCGACCCTGACAATGCAGATTATGTCACTACCAACACAACTGACCTTGAAGTGACATATCATCCCGACTACAGCAGCGAATTCACATGCCGAAACAACTGGTTCTACCCTCCTATTCTTACCGCATCGGCACCGGGCGCAGCTGACGGCGTGATATCATATTACGACTACTTCCAATGTGGTGGTAAGGCCGAATATAAAAATGAAGTAGCCGATTATAGCACGACAGCAAATGAATCAATAATTAACCTCGGACTGATGACCTTCGATTACCAAACAGAAGGAATGGACATAGCCACAGCCGAAGATGCCAACGGCAATTATCTGCCGGTATACGGCTATGCCGACGGAGTAGATGAGTTCTGGACCGAATATACATTCAATGGACAAGAGGAAGAAGGCGAAGGCGTGAAGATGACCGGCATCTTGAACTACTACTTCACATCAGTAAAGCCTATTGTAATAAAGGACGTATGGGTTCATGGCAAAGGCATCATTGGCAATGATGCAGAATTCACACTCGACATTATCCCGATGGACGATGAAGGAGTTCCCAGTGCACCTATTGCAACCGCAAAATGCAAAGGCTCTGACATGACTATGGAAGAGATAGGCACCAAGAACTATTATATGATTCCATTCACTTTCAATGAGGCAGTAGTGCTCGACATAAACGTATGCTCGGCCTTCATTATCCGTATGAGCGGCTTCAACGACCCGGCAAACGTAACATACTTTGCTCCTTATCAATCGGTTAGCGACAATCCTAACATGCTGGCCCTCGGATGGCTTGAAAAGGAAATAACCATGGGTGGCGAAACCCGCACATCACTGTCACCATTGGCATATTATTCAGGCTATCAAAGTTTTGCCATCGTAGCCGACGGCATCTACCCATGGCTTGACTGCAACGTTACTTCAGTATCGATTTCAAGCGAAGGTGTTCAGGAAGTAAGTCTGGGCAGTTATTACGACGGCAGCGAACTGAACGTAAGCGAGTTGCCTGAATGGCTCAATGTTGAAGTAACCGGACGCTACGGCGATTGCAAGGCCACATTCACCGCATCTGGCGAAACAGCAGGCGAATGCGAGGTAGTTATCTCGGCACCAGGCGTTAGCCAAACTATTAAAGTTAACTACGATGGCACTGCTGCCGGCATCGAAGGCATCAATGCCGACAAAAATGCATCGGTTGAAGGTGTCTACACTGTTTCGGGCCAGCGCATCGACTGCTGCAATGCCACACCTGGTGTATATGTGGTTCGTTACAGCAACGGTCGTGCCGAAAAGCGCATAATCAAGTAAGCACGGTTTTTATCCGCATAAGTTATCGACTCCGGCAATGAATCATTGTCGGAGTCGTGTTTTTCAACTACTTTTGCAAAAAATTGCAACAAATGTTACACATCTACTCATCGGCACTTCAAGGACTGACAGAATTTGCGTGGCGAAACGCCCACAGCAAAATATTCGGATACATCGACAAATACTATGCGCCATTTATGCGCATAGAGCACGGAAAATTCCGCAACAAAGACCTGCGTGAAATATCGCATGACAACAACGATACCGACAACCTCGTGCCTCAAATCATAGCTACCAATGCATCGGATTCGCAGATGATGATCGAACGCATATTGCAGGAAGGATACAAGGAAATCGACATAAATTTCGGATGCCCGTTTCCGCCGATTTGCAAGCACGGACAGGGTGCCGGAATGATGAACATACCAGACAAAATGGCCGAAACGCTCAAGGCTCTCGAACAATACCGCAACGACTGCGTTTTCAGCATTAAATGCCGTCTAGGCATTAACGACGCTGATGGGTGGAAGGTGGCGCTGCCGATTTTCAATGCTTTCCGACCAGTTCGTCTTGCAGTGCACCCACGCACAGCAAAGCAACAATATAGCGGCGACCTCGATATGGAATCGTTCGACGCCATATACCATGCCGCCGAGATGCCGTTGGTATATAACGGCAACATAATGGCTGCCAATGACATCGACGACATTGAACGCCGCTATCCAAAGCTGGATGGTGTGATGATAGGCCGCGGACTGATGTGCAACCCGGCTATTGCACGCGAACATGCCGGAGGCAAAGGATTCTCGCTCGAGGAATATCTGAGACTGATGGCTATCGTGGCCAATCATTTCGAGAACACACTGTGCGGCGATGCCCACACTCTTGCCAAGATAAAGCCATACTGGGAATATGCACCCGAATGCATCGACCGCAAGATACTCAAGGCAATAAAGAAGAGCACCTCGATGATAAAGTATCACTCGGCCGTGCAAAACATACAAATATAATCATCAAAATTTCAGATAGAAATCGCGGGTAAGTGCCTTATAGGCCTCGGTGTAGACATTCCGGTCAATTTCAATAACGAGAGTCTCCTCCTTCATCTCCACCGGACACCTCCGACATTGCACCAACACCCTTTTGCTCGGCAAATCGGCACGTGGCAACACCCGGCATAGTCTGGTAACCGACAGCCCAACATTGCCGGCTGCTACAACTATATCGTCGAGATATTCAGTAGGATAGATAAACGACAGCACCCCATCATCGGCAAGCAATGCGCTGCAACTTTCCATAAACGCATCGAGCGGCAGCCCCACAGCATGGCGGGCAATAGAACGCTTGCCGTCGGGGCATAGCAAGCCATTGGCATAAAACGGAGGATTCGACACCACTGCATCGAACTTGACACCACTTCGGCAATAATCGAGGATATCGGTTTGATGAACCTCAATGCGTTCGCTCCATGGCGATGCAGCTACATTATATCGGGCTTCGGCGCATGCAGTTGAGTCAATATCGATGGCCGTTATCTGCGCCGGCTGATTGCGCTGGGCAAGCATCAATGCAATGAGCCCGGTGCCACATCCGGCATCAAGAATCCGGCCACCTATTCCACAATCGGCCCAAGCTCCGATAAGCACGCCATCGGTGCCCACCTTCATAGCACTATCCTTGTTGGTCACCGCAAATTGCTTGAAACGAAACACCGACTCGCGCATATCAGATACACTCCTACCCTAATTAACCAATTCGAACCCGAGGGACGAATCGGGCACAAAACGATACATTTTCAGGTTGGTATACTCCTTGCCATCGGCACTACGGCCATTGTGCGATATATAGAAATAACCGTCGCCCAACGACACAATGCCAGTGGAGCCGTATTTGAAATTCCAACCATAGATGCCGTCGGTGCACAGACCCTTGCGAAGCAGGCTCACCACATTGCCTTTTTTAATGTAAGGCACGCCGTTAAGCGGTTGCTTCTGCGGCTTTTTACTACCGTCGATTGCATACACACCATAGTTGGGATATTGTGGTTTCTTGCCTCGATACACAGCAGCAATCCAGCAATTGTTGGTGACATCATACTCCAGGTTCTGGATACCCCAGTCGGTGTTACCGGTAAATGCAAAATACTGTCCGTCGGGGCTCTTCGGGCCAAAGCGATGCAGATTGTTGAGCGAAAGCCTATGCTCAAATTTCCGCCAATTCGTCACATCGTACTGCAACAACACCTGATAATCGTTGTCGGTACGTTCAAGGTCGCTATACACCCCATATGCCACTGTGAGATACCATTTCGAATCACGGCTCTTGCCGAAACGCGGACCGAACGACACTCCGTCAACACCACTGCACCCCAAGCGATGCTTGAATTGTTTGCCTCCACATTGCACAGTGGCATTGTAATCGGCCTCTACCGAGGGCAGACACACAGTGGTCATAACGCTATCGGTCTCAGCGCTCATGCCCACGCGGTTTATGGCATCGGTATCAAAGATTGCTATATAGAAAGTGTTCACGAAATCGCGGTTCTCGCCTTCCTGTTTCAGAATGCCTTTGCCAATCACATCGTCCTTATACTCGAGCGTTCCATACAGTCGGCCGTCGGCAGGATTCATCGCCAGACAGCCAAGATGTCCAAGAAGCCCGGTGACGGTTCCCACCACATTGCCTTGCAAGTCGGTTTTCACAAGCATGGAAGTGAACGAGTAATAAATATACTTATGCTGAGCATCGATTGCTATGCCCTGCACATGTCCGGCCTTCCATTCGCCGGAATAAATGTTGCGCGGCAATTCAAGAGCCCTTTGCGCTAACAAGCACGAACAGCCAAGAATTACAAAGGCAATAATTGAAACAAATCTTCTGGTCATAACAATTATTAGTTAAGAAATATGATATACAAAATTATAAAATTATGGGAATATTCAAAACTGTAATTACGCGCATCTATCCATTTGGTTGCAACATAGTAGCAAATGCATTAACTTTGCAGTTCATTAGGGAGAACTATACAAATAACGGGAAAACTTTTGGAATAAAGTGCAGAATCAAACTAAAAAACGGCCATCGGCAGTGTTGTCGCTGCTTCCTATAGCATTGCTGGTGACAATGCTTGTGAGCACCATCCACACTTTCGGCAGCGATGCGCTCCTGGGTGCCTCGCAGGTGTCACTCCTTACTGTTTCGGCCTTCTGTGTATTTATCGGCATGACATATCTGCATGTGCCGTGGGCCAGTTTTGAGAAAGCGATAACAAAAAACGTGGCAAGTGTGGCAAGTGCACTGATAATATTGCTCTTGATAGGCGCATTGAGCGGTGCATGGATGGTTAGCGGCGTGGTGCCTACTCTCATTTATTACGGTCTGCAGATAATGCATCCCGACGTGTTCCTGATGTCGACGTGCATAATATGTGCCTTGGTGAGCGTAATGACCGGCAGCTCGTGGACCACCATAGCCACCATCGGCATTGCACTGATGGGTATCGGCCAGGCACTGGGATTCTCCGACGGACTTATCGCCGGCGCCATTATATCGGGGGCATATTTCGGCGACAAGATATCACCGCTGTCCGACACTACAGTGCTGGCATCGGGTGGTGTGGGTGTTCCCCTCTTCAAGCACATACGATATATGGTTATCACCACTGTGCCATCAATAGTGCTGGCGCTAATTGCATTCGGCATCGCCGGATTCCTGGTGACTCCCGAAGGCTACAACGACACCAGCACGTTTGTGACTGCGCTGAACGAACGGTTCAATATCACTCCATGGCTGTTGCTGGTGCCAGTAATCACCGGTGTGATGATAGCTCGGAGGGTGCCACCCATCATCACTTTGTTCATGGCAACACTTGTGGCTGTGGCATTCGGCTTGATATTCCAGCGCGAGACAATGCTCGATATTGAACCCTCACTGTTTAAGGCAGCGATGCGATGCGTGTACGACACCACCTCGCTCACCACCGACAACGAGATGCTCACCGAACTTGTCACCACCCGCGGGATGGCCGGTATGATGGGCACCATATGGTTGATAATATGCGCAATGTGCTTTGGCGGCACCATGACTGCAAGCGGAATGGTTGGCGGCATATCGAGGTTGTTCATCCATATGGTGCGCGGACGCACTTCGCTTGTGGGTTCTACAGTGTCAACCGGACTTATGATAAATCTGGCGATTGCCGACCAATATCTGTGCATCCTTCTTTCAGGCAATATGTTCAAGGACATCTATGACCGACAAGGCTATGAGCGACGTCTGCTGAGCCGCACCATCGAGGATTCCGTAACCGTCACATCGGTGCTCGTACCATGGAACACATGCGGCATGACGCAAAGCACAGTGCTGGGGGTATCGACCTTTGTCTATCTGCCATATTGCTTCTTCAACTTGCTGTCGCCCATTGTCAGCGTGGTGGTAGCTGCCATTGGTTACAAAATTTTCAAAGTTGAATCCACCGACGCCATCGACCATAACCCCACAAACCTTGAAGAGAAATAATGCTGTCTGAATTAGGCTATAAAGGCAATCGTCGAAGTGAATTTTTGCATAAACGAGGGCAAAAAGGCCAATTATTCAAAATTTATGCGTAATTTTGCCGCCGTTTAGAGACTGTTACACATTGTTCACGTCTGACTACAGATGACTGTTCACAGCCATTATATTATTGACGTGCTCTGACTAATATTTGAAATTGATGAAACAAGTATCGCTATTTGCCACAATAACGCTGGGTGCACTCACTGCATTCGGGCCGTTTATCACCGACTTCTACTTGCCGGCGATGCCCGAACTGGTCCACTACTTCCAGACCTCCCCGGCCGCCGTCAGCTCGTCGCTTACAGCATCGATGACGGGTTTGGCAATAGGACAAATACTCATAGGGCCGCTGTCGGATAAATACGGACGCCGACCGTTGCTCATCATTTCCATGCTGCTGTTTGCCATCGCTTCGGTGGCTTGTCTGTTTGCCCCTAACATCGAAATTTTCAATCTTCTGAGAGTGTTCCAGGGCATCGCCGGCGCTGGCGGTGTGGTATTGTCGAAGAGTATCGCCACCGACATGTTCTCGGGCAAGGAATTGGCCCGTTTTCTGGCCATTCTGGGAGCCATTAACGGTGTGGCGCCGATAGTGGCGCCGATAGTTGGCGGTTCAATGACCAGTTTCACTTCGTGGAAAGGAATATTCTGCGCCTTGCTTGCCATCGGGCTTATATTGCTTTACTGCTCGATGCAACTCAGCGAAACACATCCCAAGGAGCGCCGGATGCAAGGCAATCTGCTGCACTCCTATGCCAAGCTGTTCAGCGTCCTGTGCAACCGTCGGTTCACGCTCAGCACCATAGCAATGACGAGCTGCTTCTTCACTTTCTTTGCCTACATTGCAGCCTCGCCATTCATATTCCAACAGATTTACGGTATGTCGGCATTTGAATATAGTGTTTGTTTCGGGTTAAATGCATTCTTTATTGCTATGGGCGCTATGCTTGCCACCCGTTTCCATCATCACAACACAGCTCTCAAGTGGGGTGCCATCGACTTGGTAATATCGGCAGCCCTGGTGGCCATATGCCAATTGCTTGAGGCTCCGCTGGCCATATTGATGCCATGCTACATATTCATGCTCATGTGCTTCGGATTGATGCAACCGGTGAGCACTGCCATTGCCATGGACAGCGAGCGTAACAACGCCGGTGCTGCAAGCGCCATATTCGGCGCAGCATCATTTGTTGGCGGTGCAATAGTGTCGCCACTGGTTACTATGGGTAACCTGATGATTACATCGTCGATGGTAATGTTTGGCGGTGCCATTGTGTGCCTCGCTTTCACACTGCCTCTTTGCTCTATCGTGAAAAAGGAGCAGATGAACCAGCAATTGTAAGATAATATGGCTTTACCAGCCATAGCCGCTGTCAGAAAAACACAGAAAATACTGCCACACAAAACGATTTGGCACAATATTTGAAATGTCGTAGATTGGTTGACTTACTCAGCCCCAAACGCACAATAAACAATAGCAACATATTAATACTCATTCAAAAAAAACAGATTTCGAAGTTCCATCCGTAACAACACCAATACTAACCTCAAGTTTTTTGGCAAATTGGCTATGTTCAAGCAAGATCCAGAAATACCGCAAGACCCAAAGGAACGCCGTCAGAAATACGCCACTATATTCGACAAAACCTTCAACGAAGACACGGACGACGATAATAAGTAACCTCCAGTAACAAAGCGGGGCCACATCACCACGATACAGTCCCGCTTTGTTTATTTCAATGTCCACTGCCCTATCACTCTATGTCCCTCGCGCTGAAGATACCGCATTCTCGTCAGCCTTATCTCAAAAGGAGGCAAGTGAATGCCGGCCAACCGACTTCTCAAGTGCTGAATCGTTATCGAATTGCCAGCCACACGGCCAAGGGTTAAATGAATACGGAAACCTTGCGACACATCACACCCTCGGTGCTCCATCCCGCTTCTGATGCCCTCGACCATCTCCAGAAACTCGGCTGAGGGAACAGTCGTGGTAAGGTTTATGATGTGGCTGCTGCCCGACGTAGTTGTGAAGGCATCGAGTTTGTCGAAAAACAGCGTCGGAGCCTTTGCATCCGACAGCATGCCATTGAACAACTCGAGCAACCGCGCACCAGCTGGCGCATCATTAACAAATACTACCGTGATATGAAAACATCTGCCCTGCCATTTCACTGGCACACTACGCAGATTGCGCAACATCTCGTTATACCATGTTGCACATATATCAATGGGCACTACAAATTCAAGATACGATTCCATAAATGAACAGTCCGGATTCTCGACATCGAATTTACTGATTAATTTGATATCTCCCTTTGATATAGTGCCAGAATCCAATTTGATTATATATTTTTGCCATTAGGCATCGACGAAAATAGTATTCATAAAATATATAAATCATGGGAAAATCACAAAACAAAAGCACCATCATATGCTGGGCAATCAATTTCTTCTCAAGCAACTTCTATGGCATTGGCATTCTGGGCACGGCCGCCGTTGCCTTTTTCTTATACATCTTTAATGACGGTGAACAGGCTGCAATCGATAATACAATTCTTAATTTAAATATTTTGGTCGGAGCGATTGCTGCCATCTCGCTCATTCTCTCCATCTGGGCAGGCCGATACACCTACAATAACTTTGAGGAAATATGGTCACGACGCATGAGATGGACAAGCAGCAACGTGGAGAAACTCGATGCCCGAATGAAAAACACCGCCATGATAACCATCAGAATGTTCTTCTCCCTGTTCTCTGTGCTGATTGTGCTTATCCTTCTCATTTGCTACGGCATCTATACCCTCCTGACACAACAACCATGAATCTTGGAATTAAGTTTGTTGTGTAAAAATTACACAAAAGTTTTGTTTTTATGAATCAATCGTTTATCTTTGTGGTGTAAGATTTACACAACAAAGATTATGAATGCTATTGACAATAATGAAGAACAATTGAGGTATAGCTACCGATATCCTCATCCAAGTGTAACGACCGACTGCATTATCTTCGGATTTGACGGTACAAAGTTGAGAGTCCTCTTAGTGCAGCGAGGCATTGAACCATACAAAGGGCGATGGGCTTTCCCCGGTGGCTTTCTAAAGATGGACGAGAGTGCCGAGGAGGGTGCGTTGCGTGAGTTGCATGAAGAGACAGGATTGGAGGGCGCATACATCCGGCAGTTCCATACCTTCACTGCGCCACAGCGTGATCCTCGTGAGCGTGTCATCACCATTGCCTACTATGCTTTGGTGAGGATGCAGGAAGTGAAGGGTGGCGATGATGCTGCTGATGCGCGATGGTTTGCTTTGGACGAAGTGCCGCAGTTGGCTTTCGACCACGACCAGATACTCCG
>JAEDFO010000038.1 GCA_016292745.1 Muribaculaceae bacterium
GACCTCACCAATGGTGTAGCAGTCTCTGGCTCGAGGCTGTAGAGTTTTGGTAAAGGAGCCTCTTTTATTGCTTGGGCAACCGGACGCTTTGGAAACATAGATTCCAGGTCTGCTCTTCTGATACGGGTCATTCGCTATCCTATATTAATACAAGGTATGATACCTTTTCTCAATAAACGATAGAGCGTTTGACGTTCTACGCCATAAATGGCTACAGCCTCCTTAACAGAGATGAATTCACGAATAGTAGGAACCATCTTGGCTATTAAAGCCATCTTCCTCTCTTTTTCTTCAGCTCGTTTCTTACGTGCATGAGCAGCCTTACTACACTTCGGACTACAGTAGTAACTGTCTAGAGTCTTGATTATAAACTCTTTACCACAGGATCTGCACCTTCTTTTGATTTCAATTCCTAAACTTGGCATCTTTTTGTTACGTTAAATGAGTTAATATAATTAAGTATCTTGCACATTTCTCATGCATTATCAACAACTTAGACTTTGTACGTCATCTACAATTAAGTAGTAATAAGTATTGATAAGTATGTTTAGGTACAATTTTTTCTATATTGTTCACCCGTTAAACACATGTAGCAAAAAGGCCGTAAAAAAAGGCAGAATAAGCACATAGAAAACATGAGCCCATAAAAAGCAAATAGCGTGTAACTCGTTGAGCTACACGCTATTTGATAGTGTTTTGTTATATCTTTACTTATTGGTCTCATTTGACCTCCTCTAATTCGGAATCGTGAAAACTATAATCCTTCGGAATGTACTTAAACAATTCTTCCAAGCCCTTAACCTCTTTGACAAGTGCAGAGTCAATCATAATAAATCTGCAATAATTACATTGCTACATATCGCAGCACAAACAATGCTGCCAGTACATACATAGTTATCGACAGGTCCTTGAATCGGCCGGTGAACACTTTCATTGCCACATAAGCCATCAAGCCCATCACTATCCCTTCCGATATGCTGTAGGCAAGAGGCATCATGATTATCGTCACAAAACATGGGACTGCCTCTGTCCAGTCGTTCATATCTATCTTTACAAACGATTTCATCATCATCACACCCACCAACACCAATGCGCTTGTTGTGGCCGCCGACGGAATTGAGAGGAACAGCGGCGCAAAGAATAGCGAGACGAGGAACAGCAATGCCACTATGAGCGACGTAAGACCGGTGCGTCCGCCTGCCGACACTCCAGTGGAGCTCTCAACGTAGGTTGTTACGGTGGAGGTTCCACATATGGCGCCAGCCACTGTGCCTACGGCATCGGCCATCAACGCCTTGTTAAGATTCTTCACGTTTCCTTGCGAATCAACCATCCCCGCGTTTGTCGATGCTCCTATCAGAGTGCCCAATGTATCAAACAAATCCATAAACACAAGCACAAACACGGCTATCAGATAATTCACATCGAGTGTGGCAAACATCGAAAAATCCATCTTCATCACTATGTCGCCAAATCCGTACGGCAAACTCACAAAGGTGAAATCATCACCCGGATTTGTAACGCCAAACGGAATTCCTACAATGCTTATCAGTATGATGGTTATAAACAATGCCCCGCGAATGTTAAGAGCCAACAGTACGGCTCCGAGAAGCACTCCGCCCACAGCCAATACACTCCCGGCATTCCATTGGCCAAGCGTCAGCAGTGTGGCTTCGTTCGACACTATCACACCGCCGCCCTTCAATCCGATAAAGGCTATGAACAAACCGATACCTACCGATATGGCATACCGCAAATTGTGGGGTATTGCATTCACGATGGCCTCTCTTATATGAAACACCGTGAGAACTACAAACACCACTCCTTCAACGAAAACTGCAGCAAGCGCTTGTTCCCATGTGTAATGCATCCCTATGACAAGTGTATAGGTAAAAAAGGCATTCAAACCCATGCCCGACGCCAATGCAAACGGCAACTTCGCATAGAATGCCATCACAAGTGTCGCTATGGCCGCTGCTACCACTGTTGCCGAAAACACTGCACCACGGTCCATGCCGGCATCGCCCAGTATCAATGGATTAACGGCAAGGATATAGCACATTGTCAGAAATGTCGTCACTCCGGCAAGTACCTCTACCTTTATCGAATGTTCATTTCTGTTGAAGCCTAACAATTCAAGTATTTTCATTTTCGTTTTGTGTTTCGCGAAGTTTAAGCCGACAGCAACATCATGGCTGTCGACATTATTCATTTGTAATTATTTTCCATCAGCGACGCCCCTCACAAATTGCTCCACTTGGCTACATATCTGCTCCATGCCTTTGATGCTGGGATGACCGTCCATCTTATCGATACCCTCAAGCTTTATCAACGGCACATTATAGTGCTCGCATATCACTTCTACCGATTCGTTTATCTCTGGCTTTAGGCAATCGTTCAGAATAAAATAAAGTTCAACATTCGGATAAAGGTCAATCATTCGGCTAAGCAGCTTGGCCATTGCCGGACGGAACGAATACAGTTCCTCACGAGTCCATCCATCATATTTATATTCGCCTATGGGACTGCCTGCCCACGAGTCGTTGGTGCCGCCAAAAATGAAAATCACATCAGGGCAACCTAAGTCATCGGCTCGGTTAAAGAACGACCGCCGATAATAGTCCTCCTTGTTATATCCAGTGGCGCATATGGTGGACCCCGAATACGAGTTGTTTACGCATAGCCGATAGCCGTTTTCGCTTATATATTTATGCCACCAAGTCTGTCTTACCGATGTTACATCGGTCTTTTCCAGACGCGGCTGGGCAAAATACCATATCCAATTGGTGTCGGGCTTCAAAAAGCCTTCAAACGTAGAATATGAATCACCTAATATCGACACACTTTTCCGATACTGCGCGCCGACAGTAACACACATCACCATCAAAAGCGCTGCTGCAATTATTCGTTTCATTTTCGTTATGGTTTAACTGTTTCTATACTCCTGTGGTGTGTAGCCGGTATAAGTCTTGAAATAACGGTTGAAGGTTGTCGGAGTTGAAAATCCGAGTATCGACGAAATGTGGCTCACTGTCGCATCTGTTCCCTTGAGCTGGGTCTTCGCATCCATTATTATCAAGTGCATTATTATCTCCTGTGGGGTCATGCCTGTTGACTTGCTTATAACGCTACAGAAATGCGACAGTGTGAGGTTTATTTCCCGGGCATAGAACGATATCTTATGCTCGTCGCGATAGTTTTCAAATGCCAGCTGCAGAAACTCCGACAGTATATCGCGGTCGCGAGAGCTGGTTTTCCCTTGGATCTCCACTCCCGACTTAACCAAATCGGTAAGGCTATCGATAAACAGATTAAGCACGTCGGTCACTACTCTACGCGACAGCGTAACCTCATCTATCTCGCTGGCTCGCGTCAGCAGCGACAATGCGTCGCGATATATGGTAGCCATGCTTGGCTTCAATTTCAATATAGGATTCTTGAATATCGGCATCAGCAAGGTAGACATGCTTTTCCAGAAATTCACGTCTTTCAGAAATTTCGACGAGAATCCAGCAAAGCCTATCTGTGCATCTTCCGACACCGAATGTATCTGTATGAAGCTGCCGGGTGTCAGCAATATGAAGTCGTCGGGCACTATATCATATTCCCAAAGGTTGATGGTGGCTTTCACATTGCCTTTTACCACATATGCCAATATGAATGCGTCTATCTTACACGGAAACGATGCATAAAAACTGAGCAACTGGCCGGTTATCTTGTCGTAAACCATAAAGTCAACCGGCAAATCAAACATCGGCAACTTTTGGTTCTCATCGATTATAAATACACTCATTATCTGTCATTTTTTTGCAAAGTTATAGAAATATATCGGCATTTAGGTCCTATAATCTATAAATTTGTACATATTTTAGCCATTTCCATCCAGAATTTTCCAATTTGGTGGTTAGTCGGCTTTTGTTTACCTTTGCATAAAGTTGTCATAATTATTATTCAAGTTATCACCATGAACTTTATCCGCATTTTAGCCCTACTCTTCATTTCATCATCTGCAATTTTCTCGGCTTGCGCCGCCGATAGTGTTTCGTCGGTAATCATGTCGTACAACATTCGCAACTGCAAGGCAATGGACAACCGCCGCAATGTTAATCTCACTGCCGAAACCATCCTCCAGCAGAATCCCGACATTGTATGTGTCCAGGAAATCGACAGCGCCACCACACGCAGCGACGGCCGATACACTCTCGGCGAACTTGCCGACGCAACTGCAATGCACCCAACTTTTGCTCCGGCTATCGATTATCAAGGTGGTAAATACGGAATCGGAATGCTTTCAAGGGAAGTGCCGGTATCTGTTAAGCAAATCGCGCTACCCGGACGTGAGGAGCAGCGAACACTCCTGATTGTTGAATTCTCTGATTTCGTTGTTGCCTGCACACACCTGTCGCTCACTCCCGATGACCAACTGCTCTCCGTACCGTTGATTGTTAACGAAGCGGCTCAATGGCATAAGCCATTCATAATCTGCGGTGATTTCAATGCCAAGCCGGGGAGCGACGTAATCAATGAATTCCTCAAAAGTTTCACCATTATAAGCCAAACAACGCATCCAACTCATCCATCAGACCATCCGAAAAGCCTCATCGACTACATAATGGTCTACTCGCCCAATGCATCAGCAATAAAGGCCTCAAACGCATATGTATTGAGCGGTGTCCTCGCTTCCGACCATCTGCCTCAGTTAGTCACCATAACCACAAGATACTAAAGCGTTGCACCCTCGAGACTCATCTCCCGAGGGTGCAACGCTTTTCGAATCTACTTTATCAACTTCTTCAGCAATGGTTTCAGATGATTGGCATAGTGTCGGAAGCCGAGGTCGGTCAAGTGGATTCCGTCAACAGTGCCTTCATCGTCAATCAGGTCCTTACAAGTCACATAATAAAGGTTCTTAGGATTTTCCTTCTTCAATTTCTCATAGTTCTTCCGATAAGCAGCATTCTTCTTCGGCAGATAGTTGCCAAAATAGCTGTCGAACTTGGCATACGGATACATCTGCCCTTCCACCATCACTATGGGTACATCCGGACGTAGTTCGCGAAGGCATTTCACAAATCCATATGTGAGCGTGTCGCACATCATCTCGGTGCAATTTGGTATCGGGTCGAGAACATACACATCGGCATCGGCTATCTGTGCCATTGCCCGGGCCATAACCATGTCCATCTTTCCCTCTCCGCTAAACCCGAGATTCACCACCTCACAGTTTAGGTCGCGCTGCAGCATCGAGGTGGCAACCATACCGGTGCGCGATGCGCAGCCTCCCTGCAATATGCTGGTGCCGTACATCACTATCTTCTTGCTCACACGAGGCGAATCGACCTGCGGCTTCTGGATGGTGGCAGAACTGTCAACCGACACGTATATGTCGGTTACGCCATCGTAAAGCGGCAGATAAATCATGAATTCACGCATGTCGCCGGCAAGATTCTCCACATATATCTTTTCACACATCTTTTCATCGTCGGCGTTCGGACGGTTGGTGTTTACATATTCCCACACCCCGTCGTCACTCAACCTATACAAGTCGGTACCTTTCAATCCGGTGTCGGCCATATGGAGCATATGGGTGTTCCACAGCAAATGGTATTTCACCCCAACACGTTTTGAGTTGGTGGCAAACCGTATGCCAATTCCAGCGCTGCATTGTGCGCGGTTCCACAACCCTGGGCGTATGCTGTCCTCAATCCACGACGGCAGGCGGGTATAGTCGGCATTCGTATCTGTGAAGCCTTTGTTGATGATTCTCAATTCTTGTGCATTCACATATTTCAGTGGCTCTTGCTTCTTTTCCTGTGCTGTGACATTGGAACCCAACATCATCATTGCCGCCAATAGCAGCGACATCCTAAGAGATAGTTTCATGATAGTATATATATATTTGTTTCCGTTTCTGCAAAAATACTTCATTATTCATAATATTCCAATATCATCATACCGATATAACGAAGTGAGGGCGGTGCCTCTTTCTCAGGTCCGCCCTCACGCAAAGTTTGTAACTTATTCTTGTTTACTTCAGTTTATACGGGTCAGGTGAATACAGCGCCTCGTCGATTCCGTCGATTTTTGTAAACACGCGGCAGAACAGTGCCTTCTCGCTTTCGAGTTCTTTGCTGACGTCCATCTTTAATGTCACATGTCCTGGATTCTGCTTCGTGCCGCTCGCTTTGATGGCAGTCGACAAATCGACAAACTGTGTACGGTTCACCACGATACCGGCCTGTGCTATTGATTTCTCGCTATAAATTTCCTTGATATCGAAATCGGCTGTTAGCACTCCGTCGGCAAGCGAATACTCAACGTTCTCTATCATGTAATACGGATACACTTCGTAGTTGAATTCATGGTTCCCCTTTATGTTGTCGATATAAACGGTGTCCTGGGTATTCTTCCATGGATAACTGCCCGGCTTGGCTACGATGCGCAGGTGGCCGCCTTTGTAGGCATAGGTCGAGAATGCACCTTCCTGGTTAACATAGATTACCTGGGCCTTCTCCAGTCCGAAGTCGTTCTGCCACAGCTCAAGCTGGATGGTCGAGTTGGTACTCTTCAAGCCTATACGCTGTCCTTCGTAGGTGATATGGCCATATACCCGGCAATCAGGGGCATCGAGGTTATCGTGTTCACAGCTGCCCAGAAGCACAAGCATTGCCATAGCCATCATCAGCGATATAATAGTTCTTTTCTTCATAATTCTGTATCGATTATTGATATGGGTTCTTTACTAATTTAGGGTTGTTCGACAGCCACGATGCATCGAGATGACAATAATAAGTGCGCATCAGGAACTGACGGGCCTCAAGGAATATCGATGATGTTCCTCTCACATACACCCACTTGCCATTCTCCGCACGGCGGGCATCCTTTACCTTGTATGGGAACAGTGTGTAGTGAACCGAGTTCTCGCTCTTGCCGTCCCATACCACATGGGCGCGACGCCAGCGACGAAGGTCCCACCAACGATGGTCTTCAAGGGCAAATTCCACTCTACGCTCCTGTTCTATGTCAAGAAGGGTCATGTCGGTCAAGCCTTTCAGCCCGGCACGGTTGCGAATCTTGTTGAGGTGCTCAAGTGCCGTGTCCTTGTCGCCAAGTTCAAGGGCTGCCTCCGATGCAATAAGCTCTATTTCTGCCAAACGGAAACGTACATACCATATTTCGCTTCCTATCGCCGGATTCAAGTCGGTTCCGGTGTCTTCGCCCATGAATTTGCGGAAGTTGAAGCCGGTTTTGTTCGACGACCAGTCGGTGGTGTAGATTGGCCCGTTAATCGATGTAAGCACATCGCCATCAACGTCTTCTGTACCTTTCGAGCCGGTGCGTGTACGCCACTTTTTGTTCTGGTAATAGTACTGACCGGCCTGATAGGTTATCTTCTTGCCGGCAAACTCATCGCCATTGCATATGATAGTGGCTTTGAAGCGCGGGTCCTTGTTCTTGAACAAATCCTCGGGATTATCGTAGAATATCGGTTTCCCTTTCTCGTCGGCATACTTGAGGTGGCCGTCGCGGTTGTCGAGATATTCGAATGCCTCGACAAGGTTCAGCAGCGGGGTCAGGTTGTTACCGGCACTCTCAAGCGATACTATCGACGGGCAGTTCTGCGTAGTGAACTTGTGGCAATGGTCGGGTTGTATGAAGTCGCGTGCCCAAATAACTTCCGGATTGTCCTTCTTCGATGCTGTGGCCTTATAGAAGTTCATCACCAGGTCCTTATCCTTGTTATACAGCTGATATTTTCCCGAATTGATTATCTCATTGGCTGTGTTGAGGGCTATCTGATAATAATGCTCGGCGAGCTCGGCCGGTATGCCTACTTCGTGACCCGGTGTCTGGATGTCGGGGGTCACAAGGTCGTTATACTTGGCAATCGATGCTGCATATATTGCAGCTCGGGCTTTCAGGCTCAGTGCCACCCACTTGTTGGCTCTCGAAGCGTTGGTGTTCTTGCTCGGTTCGTCGCTCAGATGCTGGGCGGCAAAGTCGCACTCCGAAATCACATAGTCGTATATCTCGGCTTCAGTGCTGCGTGGCAGCTGATAGTTAGTTACGTCAGTATCGGGGTCGTAGTCAAACACCACATCGCCTACGATTGGCATGCCACCAAGCGAGCGGGCCATGCAGAAATAGGTCCACGCACGCAAAAATCGTACTTCGGCCTCATAGGCCAGCTTCTGGGTTTCGTTCAAGATGGTTGTGGCGCGGATACTGCGCAAAAACTGGTTATGGTTACGAATCAAGCCGTAATCATACACGCGCCAATAGTTGTCGCCAAAGTACACTTCGTGGTTCTGATAAGGGCCGCCGTTTCCGCCGTAGCAAGCTTCATCGAGATAGCCGTATGAGTTGCTGTTGCTCAATGTCTGTCCGTAGTTCGAACGGCCATAGAAACTGGCAAGCACCGATTTTATCATCACTTCATCAGAGAATATCTGGTCCTCGGTGAAAATGTTGTCGGGATTTTCATCAAGCCAGTCGGAGCATGATGCCATGCCGGCGGCAAGGACCGAGAGAAGGAATATGTTAATTATTTTTCTGTACATAGTTTTTAGAATGTTACATTTACACCGAAGTTAAATATGCGGTTGGTTGGCGATACAAAACCGGCAACCTGGCGAATTTCCGGGTCTAAGCCAAACTGATGGATATTGTCAATCGAGAAAAGGTTCTGCATGAGTGTGTACACTCTGAGTTTACGAATCTTGGCCTTCTTGAGCCATTTGGCCGGGAATGTGTAGCCTATCTCAAGGTTTCGAAGCTTCAGATATTTAACATTCTTGCCCCAGAAAGTGCTTGCATAATAGTTTGAGTGACCCTGGTTACCCTTGATGGCTGTTGGATATTTGCCCGGTATGAGTTCGCTATTGGCGTCGTCGAGGTCAGAGAGCATCCATTGGTCTTCGAGCATCCATTGTGGTGAGTTCTCTTGCCAGAACGGTACGCGCTGCTCATAGTTCATCCAGAACGACTGTCCGGCACCTCCGGCAAAGTCGGCTGCAAAATCTATGCCTTTCCATTCAAAGCCAAGGTTGATACCATAGTTGAAAATTGGAGTATCGCCCGATTCATATCCTTGATATGTGAACGCTCCTTGGTCCTCGCCTGTTATGACTCCATCTCCATTAAGGTCTTCATAGATAAGGTCGCCTGGACGAAGTGTTGAGTTGCCCTTGCCATCGACATCAACCGGATAATTGGCAATTTCCTCCCAACTCTGGAACTGACCTATACACTTATACACAAATTCTCCATGAATAAGGCGTTCGTTGGCGCTGTAGACATAGTATTCGCGCGAGTTGCCAAAACGTGGCTTATACTGATGCCAATTATATCGGCGGGCAAAGGTAAAGTTGAACCCCACACGATATGTAAAGTCACTTACGCGGCTTTGCCACAACAGGTTGCCATCAAAGCCGGTGGTCATGTCGGAGTTAAGGTTCTCGTTTGGCAGGCTGAAACCTATTTCGTTAGGGAGAACCTTATCGTAGCGTTGTGCTGGTATGTTGGTTCGCATACGGCGGAAATAGTCGAGGCTACCGGTAAGTTTGTTGTCGAGCAGTCCGAAATCAATACCCGCATCTACAATGTTGGAGTGCATCCATGTGATATTGGTTACCGGTAGTGAACGAACGGTAGAGCCGATGTTCCATTTTCCGTCGAGCACTGCACCGCCCGAGCCATAGTTATATCCCTCAAGAAAGTCATAGGGTGAATAGCCCCATACGTTATCATCGCCCATCACACCGTACGACACACGAAGCTTCAGGTTCGATACGTAATGCTTGAGCTTCTCGTTCCAGAATGCCTCTTCCGAGATGCGCCAGCCTCCGGATACCGACGGAAAGAAACCCCAACGATGCTTCGGAGGAAATTTCCACGAACCATCATAACGGGCTGAGAACTCAAACAGATACTTAGACTGGTATTCGTAGTTGATTCGACCCATGAAACCGGCTCGCGACTGGGTTTGGTTACCCCATTCCGATATTCCAAACAAATCGTCGAAATAGAAATATTTCAATGAGTACGATTGAGGATTCGAGCCTACCTGCATACCTGGGCTATTGTGCTTATAAGCCTCGGTTCCTATGAATGCCGATACTTTATGGTCGCCAAAGGTATTGTCGTAGTTGGCGCTCAACTGAAGGTTAATATCCTCGTTATACTGAACCTGCTTGAACTTATAGTGGCTGTTCCACTGGATTGTGGGTGAATAGCTATCAGATGCTGGGCTATACGTGTAAAGGTTATAAGTACCTTCCTGATTGTCGTAATGGCGCTGTGCATAATAGTACGATGCCAACCCCTTAATGGTAAAGTTCTTGAAAACTTCCCATTCGGCATTAAAGTTTGCTTGGATTACGCGCCATTTGTCCTTCACTTCACCGGTCTTTCCGAAAAGTGCTGTATTCACATAACGCACGTTCGATACCTTTTGAGGATACTCTGGGTTATCGTTGGCATATGGCCGCTTGCGAGGGTCAACTACATACTGGGCAAAGAATGCTGTCCAGTAGTCGTCGTTACCATCGTTTCCGGCTACTGCTGCATGGCTGTTGTCCTCAAGACGGCCATTGATGCTGGCTCCGAGCTTGAAATTGTCGGTGATGTTGGCGTTTACATTAAATTGGATATTGGTACGTTTGAATGCTCCGAAATTCTTTATCACCGATTCCTGGTTCATATGCGACACTGCAAAGTAGTAATTGATTTTGTCAGAGCCACCCTGTGTGTTGGCGCTCAGGTAATACTGTGGAGCTTTCTGGAAAGTGAAGTCTACCCAGTCGAATGTTTCATAGCCTGGCTCGGTACCTTGACGCCACTTTTCCACTGTGGCTGCTGTGAATTCTTCATTCTTAACTCCAAGCAGGGTATTTGACTGGGTTAGGGCTGCTGCCCACGTGGCGGCATCGGCTGTACGTGAATAGCGAAACATATCCTGCCATCCATAGTACATATTGACATTAACTTCGTTCTGCATGTTGCGCTT
The DNA here is from genome assembly GCA_016292745.1 of Muribaculaceae bacterium. Lineage (GTDB taxonomy): Bacteria > Bacteroidota > Bacteroidia > Bacteroidales > Muribaculaceae > SFRY01. Next base: position 11,009 of record JAEDFO010000038.1, read on the forward strand.
GCCGCTCTTGGTCTTTACCACTACAACACCATTGGCTGCACGTACACCATATATCGACGCCGAGGCATCCTTCAGCACCGACATGCTCTCGATGTCGTTGAAGTCAATGTTGTTGAACTGGCCTTCGTCCATCTGGACTCCGTCGACCACATACAGCGGCGTTCCCATGTTTCGCACGTTCAAGGTGGTGATTGCGCCTGGACGGCCATCCGACTGGCGGCTGTTAATACCGGCTATCTTACCCACAAGTGCTCCCGAGGTATTTACCGCCGACGAGCGGCTAAGGTTTTCCGAGTCGAGGGTAGAGATGGCCGATGTGAGCGATTCTCGCTTCTGTGTGCCATAACCAACCACAACAACGTCGTCAAGCACCTCGGCATTCAATGCCATCTGAAAATCTACATTCGAATTGCCGCCGATGCGTTTCTTTTGATTGGTGAAGCCCACATACGACACCGACAGTGTGCCGTCGTTATACTTCTCCGACGGCACCTCTATTGAATAGTTACCGTCAATGTCGGTTACTGCAAAGGCTTTAGTGCCGTCAACTGTCACCGATGCTCCGATTAGCGGCTCCCCTTGCTCGTCCGACACCCGGCCTATGATAATTACCTTGGCTCGGCTTGCCGGTGTTTCATATTCCTGGAAATTCGGGCGATGGTCCTTATGATAGACGAATATTCGCTTGCCACGAATCTCATACTTTAATGGTGTGCCGGCCACAAGCTGGGCCAATATCCGATTGATACTCTGCTTCTTAGCCTTTATGTTTATATCCGTCTTTGTGGCTACATCACTTACCTTGTACACGAAGGTATAGTCTGATATCGATTCTATTTCCTTAACCACTTGCTCAAATGTTGCTTTGCTCAAGTTAAGGTCGTAGGTGTCGGCAGCATTCGCCTTCGGGGCAAACACCGTCATCAACAACACCACCACCGTTAAGAAAAGCACATTTACCGGTCGGCCGGTTTGCGACGGAGGATTTTGTTTTGATTGTTTGTTATTCATATTCATGGGGTTCCGTACTGAACGAATTCAGTGCCGATTGGGAATAAGTAATTTGTTATTTTGTTATCTCTTTTCTGAAGTAAACGTAGTTTCCTTCTCTCGAACTCTTCAGATTGGCCATCTTGTTTACCACACTGATAAATTGGTCGAGACTTTCGCCGTTGTAGAAGGTCACCTTATAGGTGATGTTCAATGCATCCTTGTCCTCACACACAAAAGTAACTCCATACACGTTTTTCATCCGTCGAAGTATTTCGCCAAGTGTCGCTGGTTCAAAGTGTATCAGTCCTTCGGTCCACGACACCTCCTTCCACACTTCTCTAACTCGCTCTATCGACAGCTCTTTCTTTACCTTGTTGTACTTTACCTGCTCGTTGGGCGACATATCAATGGTTTTCCCCAGCGACTCTGATGCAAACGATATCTTCCCTTCCACCAAGGTGGTGATTATGTTATCGTCGTCATCATAGGCATAGACGTTGAAGCGTGTGCCGGTTACGGTTATCTGCTGGTCAGCCGATTGAACACGGAACGGCAGTTTCTCGTTCTTGGCAACTACAAAGTATCCTTCGCCTGATAATTTCACATCGCGGTTCTCATGACCAAACGACAAATTGTACGATAATTCTGTATATGGTGCCAGAGTTATCTGTGTGCCGTCGGGAAGCTGAACTTGCGACATCGATGTCCCGCTGTTATACACAAAACGTTCATCATCGTTGCCTCGGTTGCCACTTAAATACAGTCCAAGCGTCACTACCAGTGCAAGGCATGCGGCTATGCCCGACAAAAGGCTGAAAAGCCGATAGCGTTTCAGTTTCTTCCGCTCCGACAATTTCATCAACAGACGGTTGTAACTACCCTCTACATCAAATATTGTTGTGCTACGATGGCTATCTATCTCCTCTATCAGCGAAAGCAGTTCCTTGTTGTCGGGGTCACTGCTTATCCATTCCGATAGTTCGGTATACTGCTCATCGCTCATCCGATGCTCAAGAAATGACATTATCAATTCGCCTGTTTTGTCGTTGGTATCGTTCATAATGTTTATTTGTGGGGTTTATTCTTCGTCAATTGGATTACCGTTCAGGATATTACGTATAAAAAGGAGCGAACGATAAATGTTATTCTCTACTGTGCGTTGCGACAAATTCAGCATCGATGCTATCTCCTTCGAATCGAGTCCGTTGAAATAGTACATCGAGAATATCTGCTTGCGTTTTGCCGGAAGCAGTTTCACAACTTCAACAATTCTGTTGTAGAGTTCCGATGTGTCTTCTGTCGTATTCGATTCGTCAAACGATTCCGGTATATCCATCTTATGGCTTTCGTTGAAATCGTTAACACAATCCTGATGCCGAAGCATGTCGATACACAGATTACGCACCGAGGTGAAGAGGATTCTCTTGATTTCGTCGTCGGCCCCCTGCAGCATCCGTTTCCCGTAGATACGGATAAAAGCATCGTGTACAATGTCCTCAGCGATGAATGTGCCTACATATTGCTTGGCATAATTCATCAGCGACACTGCAAACTTCATATACAGATACCGACAACGCTCCTCAAGTGCCGACATTATCGTAGAGTGTTCGAGTTAAGAAAGGTGCTGCCCGCAGGCAGCACCTAAACTGCACAGATGATTAGCGTACTGCTACCTTATGGGCTTTGCCGTTTACAACGAGCATGTAGATGCCTTTGTTCAACGAGCTGGTGTTGATAACTTCACCGTTGAGCGATGCTGCTTTCACGCACTGTCCGGCTACGTTATACATCTTGTAAGTTCCGGTAGCGCCTTCAACCTTTATATAACCCTTACCACTAACTACTTTTACATCATTTTCGTTGGCAATGTTGGCTACACCTGAACCTTGGCTCATGCGCATGCTCACACGCTGCGATGGCATAAGGTCGCCTGCCTTGGCAATTACGTAAACAAGGTCGTTAGGAATCATTTCCTCGTTCCATGTTGCTTCCCAACTTGTTCCATCGATAGTTACGGTCTTGTCAACTGCACCAAGCTGAGCGGTGTAGATTACGAGATATGTTGTACCTTCGGGACATGTACCCTTGATGCCATCGGTAGTGCATTCTGTGATTGTGGCAGGAGCAGTCTGTGTGGCAAGATAAGGAGTGGTTACACCCTTGTTGTTTACCCATGCGCCTGCTGTAAGGCCTGGCATGTTGTCGAGGTCGAGCATTGCTTCTGGAAGAAGTGGAGATGCCTCAAAGTCGGCTGTGTTGTGGCCTTCGCCCATGTTCTTTGCTGAGCCTTCTTCGTTGTAGTAGCAACCCTTGATTTGGATACCAGGCCAGTTACGGCCGCATACACCTCCTACAAACATTGTAGTGCCGGATGCAGAACCATAATTGTAACATCCTACGATAGTTTCTGCACCATTGTAGCAAGTGCCTACAATACCACCTGCCCAATAGCCATCATTCGCTGTAATGTTGCCTAATGCATAGCTGTCATAGAGGTGTCCGTCCATTGGAGAACCTGCTATACCACCGGCTTCAGGAGATGTTACATTTACATCTGAGAAAAGGTTTGAAGCAACAATATTGGAGTTACCCTGCTGATATGCATATATGCCGGCTGCTGTTGAATGTTCGCCATCAGATGTTACTGTACCATAAGCCGCAAGCTTATACATTTCAGCATTTACGCCCTCTGGACGATTAACTCTAAACCAACCGATTACACCACCTACATTATTGGTCCCTTTTACATCACCTACGAAATAGCAGTTGTGTACATAATTTACACCTGCTTCCTGACGGCCGATAAGACCACCTACGTCAGTGCCACCTACTACCGATACATTCTCAACCGAGCAGCCTTCTACTACACCGCCGCCTACACCAATGAGACCACCGATAGCATCGCCACCATCGATATTGGAATTGCGTACATGGCAATTGATTACTGTACCACCATCTTTTTCCCAGTTACCGTTTGTTGAGATAAGGATACCCGACCAACGGTTACATACTATGTCGGCATATTCCATAATCACGTTCTTTATCACGGCCGGAGTGTTGACACGTGCAAACAAGCCTACACCATCGTTGCCCGATGTATTGGTGAAGTTGCTGATTACATGGTTGTTGCCATCGAATACTCCAAGGAATGGCGATGCGATTGGCTGGAAATCAACACCATCAAGGTCGATGTCATTCATAACGATGAAGGCAACCTCTGAGTTGCTGGTGTAGTCGCTCACGTGCTGAAGGTCTTCAGCTGTGAAAATCTGATACGGGTCATCAGTTGTACCTGTTCCGGCGCGGAAATCATACGCCGACATTGACATGGCTGAACCTACTAAAAGGCTAACCGACAATGAGATAAAAGTCTTTTTCATGAAATTAATAGTTTGATGTTAATTAAATAGTGAATTATAACTAATTGAATTTAGTGTTGCTATTATTGTTTAACTACACGTTTGGCAACGATACTCTGTTTGCCGCTATCGTGATAGCGAAGCAGGTAGATGCCACGTGAAATATCGTCGGCACTTATTTGGATTGCCAAGCCTCTCTTTATAAGCTGACCTTGCAGATTATATATTTCATAAGCTGATTCTTCATTGCCCAGACTCAGAGTGTCACCAGCTCGTAGCAGAATGCTTCCGCTTGGATTATCTTTGTCGGCAACTGCTGCAGATATGCCGGATGTATTAGTGAAATAGAGGTTATACACCAGTGTCTGGTCGTCGGTGTTATTGGTAATTATCAACGGATTGTCCTCCGATGCCAGGAGTTCGTCTTCTATTACAACATTATCAAAAGTAATATCGTGAACAGGTTTCACCGGTGTGTCGTTGGCACCATCCCATCCATACAGGCGAATTTCATTGGCAATGCTGCTTCCGCTGTTTGCCGGACACTCTATGTTGCGGAAAGTGATGTCGGCTATCTCGCCCGGAGTTGTCTGGTCACCTTGCAGCGAGCCAAACCAGAAATCTGCCTTATATCCGAGGCCAATCAGGCGTTCACAGCGGTTGACACGTATATTTTCAAACACGATATCGCGGAAATATGTGCCGTTGAGCGCACATATGTTCATTGCCGAACGCTCATCGAGTTCTTCGTGATGAGTGCAATCGTCGTACGAGAACAATATGTCGCAATCGGTGAATCGGATGTTTTCAAATGACGAGGCGCGAGTCTCTGCTCCAATGCCGAGTGCATTGTTGCAGTCGTTCCACACCTGCAATTTATTGAATGTCAGATTCTTATTAGGCCAACAGTCAGCTGGGGCATTTTCCCAAAGGCCTTTAATTGCAATGGCATCGTCGGCCGAGCGTAGGAAACAATTCTCGAAAGTGCAATCCTGGCTGTTGATTATATCTATACCATCGGTCGAGGCATAACGGGTAGTCACAAGGTTCAAGTTGCGAAATGTCACGTTAGTACAGTTCGAAACGGTCAAACACCAGCATTGCGCACGGTGTCCGTGGAATGTTATACCTTCAACGAGCGCTTTGCCCGATGTCGACCAGTCTACGGCACACAGAATTCCGGAATTGTTAACCACCATTCCACGACCAGTCACCGAGGCTCCCGTGCAACCATTCATGCCAATGCAACCATCAACCACAGCTCCGGCTGCAACATACATCTTGCGGCTGCCGCTGATGGATATCTTGTTGTCGCTGAAACCAAGGTCAGTGAGCTTGTGGTAGCCTGGGCCGAAATAATATGTCCGCGATGTACGGTCGTAGACGTAGCCGTCGGGAGCATCAATGGCAGGGGCATTCTTGTCGATGCTCATGGCAAATATGTGAATCACATCCTTGGTGTATTTGTCGTCGAGCACCAAGGTGAGCTTCTGGTCGGGCTTAGTGGTCTTGAATGTTACGGCATTGCCTATTTTCTTCACATCGTACACATCGGCCCCCTTGGGAAGTATTTCATAGGTGGTGAAACTCGAACGGCAAGCCACATCGATGGTTATCTCACGGCCTTCCTCGAATTCGAAAGTGGTGAAGGCAACACGGCCTCCCCAGAAATTGGCATCGGAATAAAGGCCGCTATAGTGGCCGTCAACAGCAAGGTTGAACACCCGGCTGGCATCGCCATTATAAGGATATCCGTCGGGAACAGCATGGGTTACCACCTTGCCATCCTCCGAAGTATAATCTTCTCCATTAATATTGTTTATATCGTATTTGTAGGTCGATTGAGCAGCTGTACTCAATGCGGTAAGGGCAATCAATGCTGTTGTTAGTATGATATTAGAAATATTCATGATGGGTTTATAGATTTCTGTTTCTCATATGACGGACCAAATTCGCAATTTACTCACTCTTCTTCATTATTTTTTTTAAAATTTTCACTTCACTATCAGGAAATGTTTCGTGTTCCGCCCTTGTACTTTCACAATATACATTCCTCGCGCCATCCCTTGAGTGTCGATGAAATCTGAATTGCCCATACTAACAAGCTGCCCTTGCGTGGAATATACACTATAGCAGCATGGCTCTGCTCCAAGATTGGCCGGCTGCCCTGAATTTACAACAATCGACCGAACCACTTCATGAGTTCGTTTAATATCATTCACATCGCTGGTATTGGCAAAATGCAGGTCGTATACCAACGTCAGCTCGTCGGAGTTGTTTGTCACGAAATGCGGGTCGTCGTCCGAGGTGAGCAACTGCCCTTCGATGGTAACATTATCGAATGTGATATCGTGAACGGTTTTCACTGGAGTGTCGTCAGTTCCAGGCCAGCCATACAGGTGCATCTGGTTGGCAATTGTGCTTCCGCTGTTGTGCGGGCACTCCACATTTCGGAAAGTCACATTCGAGATATCGCCGGGCGTCGTCTGGTCGCCTTGAATCGAGCCAAACCAGCCGCTGCCTATGTATCCCAATGCAACGAACCGCTCGCATCGGTTAACTCTCACGTTCTCGAACCTTATGTTTCTGAAATATGTGCCGTCGAGAGCACAAATCGTTAGTGCTGCACGCTCATCGAGCTGCTCGTGGAAGTTAGGGTCATCATAGGAGAACAGCACCTCGCTGTCGATAAGGCTGATATTCTCATATTCCGATGCACGACTCTCGCCGCCAAGCACAAATGCGTTGTTGCAATCATTCCACAACTGCATACGGCTGAAATGGAGGTTCTTGTTCGGCCAGCATTCCGATATCGGATTGTCCCACAAGCCTTTGATGGTAACAGCATCGTCACACGAGCGGATGAAACAATTATCGAAATTGCAATCGCGGCTATTCACCACATCGATACCGTCGGTACACGCGTATCGGGTGGCCACAAGATTAATGTTACTGAAAGTGATGTCGCAGCTGTTAGAGAGTGTGAGACACCAACCTTGGTCGCGATGGGCATGAAAGGTGATACCTTCTACTACTCCGGGGCCCGATGTCGACCAGTCTACGGCACACAGAATTCCGGAATTGTTAACCACCATTCCACGACCAGTCACCGAGGCTCCCGTGCAACCATTCATGCCAATGCAACCATCAACCACAGCTCCGGCTGCAACATACATCTTGCGGCTGCCGCTGATGGATATCTTGTTGTCGCTGAAACCAAGGTCAGTGAGCTTGTGGTAGCCTGGGCCGAAATAATATGTCCGCGATGTACGGTCGTAGACGTAGCCGTCGGGAGCATCAATGGCAGGGGCATTCTTGTCGATGCTCATGGCAAATATGTGAATCACATCCTTGGTGTATTTGTCGTCGAGCACCAAGGTGAGCTTCTGGTCGGGCTTAGTGGTCTTGAATGTTACGGCATTGCCTATTTTCTTCACATCGTACACATCGGCCCCCTTGGGAAGTATTTCATAGGTGGTGAAACTCGAACGGCAAGCCACATCGATGGTTATCTCACGGCCTTCCTCGAATTCGAAAGTGGTGAAGGCAACACGGCCTCCCCAGAAATTGGCATCGGAATAAAGGCCGCTATAGTGGCCGTCAACAGCAAGGTTGAACACCCGGCTGGCATCGCCATTATAAGGATATCCGTCGGGAACAGCATGGGTTACCACCTTGCCATCCTCCGAAGTATAATCTTCTCCATTAATATTGTTTATATCGTATTTGTAGGTCGATTGAGCAGCTGTACTCAATGCGGTAAGGGCAAAAGCAATTATAGCAGCAATTGTTCTCATCTCTCGTTTTCTTGGTATTGGTCATTTTCAATACGAGCAGGCATCACGTTTTACTCATTCAATTAGAGATAATTTTTACGGCCCGGTTCATTCACATGTACCGAGCCGCTCGGAAGTCAAAACCAACCTAAATAGCTACTTAAAATATATATCGCTTACTATTTTTTGTTTACCATTATTATTGGTAACTATGTGCTTATCTTTCATAGATTTCAAATGCTTGCCTTGAATTATCAGATTCTCGAATGTTATATTCTTAACTGGTTTCATAGGTTCTTCCTTCCATCCTGTGAGTCGGATTTCATTGGCAATGCTGCTGCCACTGTTGCCAAGGCTCTTTACATTTCGGAAAGTAACATCGGTGATTGCACCGGGCGTCGACTGATTACCCTTCAGCGAGCCAAACCAGAAATCGGGGAAGAATGAGAGCCCTATGAGGCGTTCGCAACGATTCACCACTATGTTCTCGAACAAGATATTGCGGAAATACGTACCGTGTAGGGCACAGATGTTCAACGCCGAGCGTTCTTCGAGTTGTTCGTGGAAGTTAGGATCGTCGTATGAGAAGAGAATCTCGCTGTCGGTGAGGCTGATGTTCTCGTAAGCCGAGGCATGGGTTTCAGCGCCCATTCCGAAAGCATTGTTGCAGTCGTTCCACAGCTGCATTCGGGTGAACTTCAGGTTACGGTTGGCGGGACACGCGTCCGGGGCATCTTGGTAAAGGCCTTTTATAGCAATGGCATCATCGCACGAGCGCACGAAGCAGTTGTCCCACTCACAATCCTGGCAGGTGTTAATGTCGATACCGTCAACCGAAGCATATCTGGTGGCAATGATATTGGTATTAGTCATCTTCAGACCGGTGCAATTGCCAAACAATGTTGACCAGCATTTATATCGATAGGCAAACATAGTGAGACCTTCGATAGTTACGTCGTGGCAATTCTCAAGATATGTCAACAACCAGTTATTGTTTACAATCAAGCCTCGTCCACCAATCTTTGAGTTGCGAATGCCGTTGGCAGTAATGGAGCCGTCGACAACGGCACCGGCCGCCACATACACATTCTCTCCGTTGTTAAGAGTAAGCACAGAGGTGCCGGTAAGTGCCTTGAGGTTATGATATCCGGGAGCAAAGTAGTGGGTCGATGTGGTTTTGTCAAACAGATATCCTGAGCGGGCATCGAAAGCAAACTGCGAATCGTCGACACTGTTGGCAAAAAGGTGCAGCACGTGGTGCCGGTAGTTTTCGTTGAACACGAGAGTTATTTTCTGGTCGGGCTTGTTAATGGTGAAGCTGATGCAGTTTGGCTCATACTTCAACATGGTGCTGTCGTGGTCGCAGCGCACTGGAGTACTTACATCGGCATTGTGAGGCAATATCTCGAATGAGTTCATTGCCACAGTTTCATGCATAGCCACTTTCACCTCTATCTTTGTGCCTGGCTTGAATTCAAACATTGCAAACGACACTATGCCACCCCACCAGTTGCGGTCGCTGTAGATGCCGAGGTATTTGCCATTGACAGTTACATTGAATATCGATGGGGTATCGCGATAAGGATACTCTTCGGGGATGCAATGTGTGGCAAATGAATTGTCGGGAGCAGTGAAGTCTTCTCCTACAATTTTAGATGCATCGTAAACAATTCGAGGATTTGGTTCAGTGGCGCGCCCTGCAATTATGCAGAAGACAGAAACGAGGAGTGCCGAAAACAGTAATCTAATGTTTATCATGATTTAGTTTTATTGAAAAACGAATAAAGCGATTCATTTACTCACTGGTCATAGGGGAATTTTACTGAAATGGGCGCAAATCCAATGATGGAATGCGCCCAAAATCTATACGATTCAGCAAATGGTATTACAAGCCAAGCTTGTTTTTTGTTGCAGCTGGAATAACTTCTTTGTTCACCATGATGCTGAGTGTCTTCGATAGGAAGTAAGGCACCGAAACGTAGAAGAAGCCATCGTACACTTGGTTGGTGTCCCACGAATTCTTTACCTTATAATATTTGTTGCCGTTTTGGTCGACAGCTGAGCCAACGATAACCATACCATGGTCGTCGGTGGTCTCCTGGTTGTCGAACATCTGCTGACGCAGTTCCTGAGTTACTTCGATTTCGGGAACCGGGCCTTTAACCTCGAAACGTTCACGTTCACGGGCATTGTCGCTCAGATGCACCCAACGCGAGAGCTCGGTGCCGTCCATATCGGCCTCAAGCTTCTCCTTTGGCATAATGGCGTAGCCTTTGCGCCACTGGAAACCACCTTCGCTAACGTCGGCAGCCCATGCCACTGTGTAACCGTTTTCAATGGCGTTGTCGACAACAGCCTGCATTTCAGCCAATGGGATATTGTAGTACTGAGCCCAAAGCCAGTTGTCGGCTACTTCGAGCGGGAAAGACTCGTAGAACGGATGGTGGGTGTAGGAGGTGATGGCAACGTAGTCATCAAAGTTCAAGCCGAGCGATTCGGCATACTGCTTCGGGGTGTAAGTCTTGCCCTTATATTTGAATTTTTCAGGGATTTCACCGAAATAAGCGTCGAGAATGCCGTTGTAGCCACGGAACCAGGCTGTAGAAAGTTTCTTGTTGGGGACAGTGACAATCTGCTTCAGATAAGCAGTGAGGACCTTCTCGATTTCGGAATGAACGTGCTTGTCTTCGCCATATTCAAGGCCGGCATACACCTCGTTAGGAATTATGCCATAGTTTTTGAGCACATACACCACGTCGACAAGACTCCCGCCCTGGGCAAAGTTAGCAGCACCATAAAGGCGTACAAACTTACGCGCCTTGTCCTCGTAGCATTTACGGGCAATAAACATTTCAGAGAGGTCGGTCTCAACGCCTGTTTTGCGCAGAATCTCATCTTCAATGAACGATATGCCAGAGAAGCTCCAGCAAGTCCCCGACTTGTTCTGATCTTTTACCGAGGTGGTCTTGGCAATCTTAACATCGGTAAACTTGAAACCGGTGCTGTCGGCCACCACAATGTCGTCGTCGGCAACAGCAGTGAACGTAGTTGCCAACATTGCAAGAATTAATAATTTACTAAATTTCATGATATACAATATATTATATGTTCAATTCATTTCGCACAGCATCAACAAAGTTCCAGAAGCTGTTTTCAAGAGGTCCGAGAAGCGAACGCTTGGGTTCGTCGGCATTGACAGGCATAAATATCTTTAAGCCGTTGTGGATACAGCAGATATGCAGTTCGGCAGGCATCACCATCGGCTCGCCATCAATGTGCATCACACCCGGCTTTGGCCGACGGATAGTCAACTTCGATGTACGGAACGAGTGGATGTTGGTATCTTGGTCGATATGCCCTGTGAAGAGCAGGAAACTGAGCATTGCAGTGTCGAGCGGTGTGAAAGGATGTATCACTGTCACGTCAATCAAGCCATCGTGCATACTGGCATGAGGGGCTATCATAGCATTGTTGCCATATTGCGATGCATTGCCGCAAGCAATCACAAAAGCCTTCTCTTTAAATGAGTTGTCGGGTAGCTCTATCTCATATTCCTCGCATCGATACTTAAGATACTCAGCAAGGGCTTTCTTGACATAGGTTACCGGGCCTCGCTTGGTTGACTGAGCAAACTTGTCGCTCACATGGGCATCGAACCCTACTCCACAGGTGCAGAAGAACGGCACATCGTTTACCTTGCAATAATCGAAATCTTGTATATTCATCTCGTTAATAACCTGCAAAGCATTGTCAACAGTGAGAGGAATTCCAAGATGACGTGCAAGACCATTTCCCGAGCCACAAGGCACAATGCCGAGAGCCACATCGGTGTCGGTGAGTGCTGAAGCCACCTCGTTAATGGTTCCGTCACCTCCAATGGCAATCACACCAAAGAAACCTTGCCTAATGGCTTCGCGGGTCAATTCAGTGGCATGACCGGCTCGGTTAGTAAACCGCACGGTGACATCATAGCGCGACGAATCGATAACACGAACTATCGTTTCAGGTACATACTCTTTATTGTCGGTGCCTGAAATTGGATTGATTACAGCCAATATTTTTTTCTTCGATTCCAAACTATGCGTTATATTATACTCAGCCTCAATAATGCAAAAGTAGTGTTTTTTTGCATTAAATGAAAGCATCAGGCGTAAATTCGGTGTATTAACATGCCATGGCTATCCC
>JAEDFO010000039.1 GCA_016292745.1 Muribaculaceae bacterium
TGCCTCGATGAAGCATAAACCAGGTAGAATGCCTCCAATCGCAAAAAAAGCAAAAAAATAGCACACAAAATCGATTTTTTCAGCCGAAATGCTTGTCGATTCAAAAATTCTTATTACCTTTGCACCCGAAACGAACAAAAAACTGACTCCGTAGCTCAGTTGGTAGAGCAAATGACTCTTAATCATTGGGTCGAGAGTTCGAGCCTCTCCGGGGTCACAGAAAGGAAACTCAAGCAATTGAGCTTCCTTTTTTTATGCCCATAATCAAATAATATGTTGGCAAAAAGGTTGCGGCACAATAACCTTTTTGCCAACATCTCTATCCAGGTGAAGGCATCAGCGCGGCAGTGGAGAATGGAACAGGAAGTCGTCGGTATGGCTGCGCACATATGCCATCAACATATCCTCAATTTGGACACCACCTTCATAGCAATTAAAAAACGCATCGTCATCGTCGCTGAATTGCTCGGTGGTTTGATTCTGTAATAGGTTATTCAAAATTAACCAATATCTACGATACGACAGCATTTTTACCAAACAAAAACGAGGATGTGGCGGTTTTCGCAAAGCGGCAGGCTCTGCGCACCGTAATTTTGCCATCGGATTGATTTGGATTTTATTCTATTGAAAAAACGCATCAGCGGCATTGCCGCACAGTTCTTTGACGTGTTTATGCACAACTCGAGCAGTGGCATTATTGTGCGGTCACTGCCAGTTTCTTCGATTTCGTGGTCAGGCGTGTGCCATCGTCGGCGGTGATTGTGGCGCGGTATATGTAGATACCACGGCCCACTCGGCGGCCGGCGGTGTCGCACAGGTCCCAATAAATCGGGAACGAGGTATACATGTCGGAAGTGCCGGCTTCTGATGTGCTCCACACAGGGCGTCCCATTAGGTCGAACACCTCTATGGTGATGTTCATCGACGATTCCGGGCGGTTATGCTGCACGTAGAAGTTCACGTCGGTTCTGGCAGGGTTGACACTGGTGTACACATTGCTAATTTCAGGCTTCAGTCCGGCTTTCACGCTGAACGTAACGGTCTTTTCGCTGGAATTGTTAAGAGTATCCCACACTCGCAGCCGCAGCGTATGCACACCGTCGGATAGGCCTGAAAGCGGATAGGCAATCGAGCCACCACTGGTGCCGATGCTCGGGGTGTAATAGTTGGTGATGTCGCTGTAGGTAATGGCTTCGTCAAGCACCAGAATCATCTGGTGGCCAATGCCCGATGTGGATAGGTTTATACCCGAGGGGTCGTCGAAGGCTGCCACCACAAGCGGGTCGGCATTCACAACGTCGCCATCGGTAAACGAGCTGGAATTGAGGCCAAGCAGTGTTATTTCAGGGCCTTCAACATCGTCGGATTCTTCGTCGCTGAACCCGTACACATAAAGGTTGTTATCGATGCCACTGGCCTCGATGCCGTCGGCGCTCACCGCATACATGTTGGCCATAGCCGGACGGTAATTATTGGCAATATCGGTAGGGATACGGAACTTTATGCTATATCGCCCGCCTTCCACCGAATCCTGTCCGAGGTAGATGGTGCGTAAATTCTCGTCGTAGGTAAATTCCACGCCACTATCGCCATTGCCATGGGTAGTTACCGATTCCTCGGCATCGTAAAGGCGCATGGTGATGATTCCATTGAACTGTGAGTCGATGTTGCCTTCAGCGTTGCTGACATTTCCATCGATTGTCACCTGCGACCCCGATTCAAGCACTATATCGTCAGCCGAATCGGGCGATTGGCCGTTAATGGCGGTTATGTTGATGCTTTCGGTGGGCAGATTCAGGCGCATTGCCGGGTCGCCGGTTACCGAATAGCGCAATTTGTTCTCGTTGGCACCGGGAAACATGTTCTTGGCATTTTTCAGTATGTCGCCAATGCGCTGGTATCGGCCGTCGGAATCGCGGCGGAACACCTGCGAGCCGACATATCCGGTAAGCGTGCCGTTTTCGGTTATGTAAGCCACTCGCGATGTGCTTATCAGTGCAATTGCTCCACCCGAGCGGTTGAGCCACAGCAGCTCGCCGCCCGACACGTCGTCGGAATCCCACCGGGTGAACTCGCATGTTGCAGTATAGAGCAGTGGCAAGTGCTTATAGTAGAAACGGGTGTTTATGTCGGTGATGTTCAGCATTCCCTCATGCGACCACCCTACCGGGCTGGCATGCCCAACATAATTCACCCATATCGCGCCCTCCTTGAATAGCCGGAACATATCCTCGCGCGCCTGCGGATAGCTGCGGCCCGAGCCGGCGCTAACCGACTCATACGAGTCGATGTAAAGGCGGGTGGGTTTCATGCTGCTGCCACCGTTGGCTGTGAAGTTTGATATGAACAGGTCGGACTGCGACATGTGCGCACCGTTATCGTCGTCGTCGGCTATCACCAGCACGCTGTTTTTCCATATGCCGTTGTCGGTGTTGGATGTGTAGGCCAGCAGTTTGTCGACCATCTGCTTGGCTTCCGACGTCGATTTCACCGGCATACGTCCCACTGCTATGCGCATCCGGTCGCTGTCGAGCCTTGCACCGCTGTTATCGTCGAGAAATGCCAGGATGTCGTCGGTGTTGAACGATGTCGATTCGTGCTCGCCGTTGTTCGACTGCCATGTCAGCAGTTTCGGGAAACCTTGCGCCTTAACCGTCGATGTGATGGCGCGGTTGTCGTACGATGCACGGCCAAACAGCAGCACATAGCCCAGACGATGGCCATCGGTGGCCGACTGGCTACGGTCGTAGTACATTTTCAGCATCCTGCGGTATGCATTAATGTCGGGAGTGCCCGATGAGAATTCGTTGTAGATTTTCTGAGGCTCCACCACCAGCACACGCATACTGTCGGCGCTGCGGTGCATCTCGGCCACTCGCTCGGCCTGACTGAAGAACTCCGACGGGGTGATAATCACCAGGTCGGGCACCTCTTGCTGATGCAGGTCCTGGTTATCGACGTTCTGGACCATTGTGGGCGATGGAAATGTTGCTGTGGGGTTAAAGGCTATCATCTCACGATCTCCGCCATTGCCCGGTGCAAACAACATTGATGCCCCATCGGCTGTGGCACTGATAGCCACCGGGGCCGAGGGCGCGGTTACATCGAGCACCATCGTCGTGGCGTCGCCGCCCGACAGACGGTAGCATGCCGCTCCGTTGCCACGAAATGCCAGCGATGCACCCGAAAGACTAAGCTCGCGGGTGTAGTTGACGGTGATATAGTTGAGGTTGGCCGAATACAACGTACCCGAATATGAGTATGTTATGCCAAGCGAAAGGTCTTCATTGCTAAGTTCGAACGACTTGTAGGTGGTTGTCATCTTCACATGCTCGTGAGCGGCATCGGTAACTGCCGATATGTTATCGGTCGTGGTCTGCGCCAGCGGTGTGCCGTTATACGACAACGCTATGCGGCTCGAGCCGGTCATCACCTTGGCAGCAAACGAGGTGGCTGTGTACACCGTAGTGCCAGGCACAAGGCCCGTGAGCTTGAACTTGAAGTTCTGCGAAGTGGAATATTTGAAATCGTCGCCCAGCAGCAAACGTCCGGTCATGCCAGGCGTGGTGAGTTCTTTCTCGTAGTATGTGCGCTCGGTGAATGTGGTCACTGCACCGGTAGCCGACGGCGTTCGCCCGATGGTGGCAAATTCCATATCGGCAATCTCTGCATTCTCAGTAACGAAATAATAACCGGCAGTGGCATAGGGATGCTGCACCTGGATATATGTGGGTGCATTCTGGCGCGAAGCAGTGCTCCACGATTCCGGCCCCTTGCCATAGAAGAGTATTGAGCCATCGGTATTACGCACCACCGGTTGCTGCGGAAGGTCGTCAATATAGGTGGTTTCGCTCAGCACGTCGCTGATTGGTGCACCGCCATAACCGAACACTCTGATGTTCTCAATATTGGAGAAACCCCACTTCGATATGTCCGACTTGCTGATGCGGTATATGCCGTCGTCGGTCACCTGAACCATCACCCACCGACCCGAGGAAAGCACCGACGTCGCCGCGAAGGCCGATGTGCCGAAAGCCGTTGCATCGGCCCACGGCATAGCCATGGCTGCAACAGCCAAAATGAGCGAGTATATATTAATCGTAATTCTTTGCATGTCAATAATATCGGCTCATGCGCTTCGACAAGGCAACTAAACCTATCGGCACACTCCTGCCTCATTGCATATAACGTAATTTCGCCACGATTATTTTATGTGGCATCAGAAAGTATATGAGCCGAGCCACTGGTTGAAGTCGTCCTGCTTGCTGCAGAACACATTCAGGTCGGTTTCTCCCGAAATGCCGTCGACCTCGCTCCAATGGCTGTATTGCCATATGGTCCAGTCGATATCATCGCTTGGATGGGCAAAACGGCATATCCACAACGGATAGTTCTCGAAATAGGCCTTACAGAAGCGGTGGTAGCCATTGATGTTGGTGTAGATTATCACCGGATAGCCAAATTCCTCGATATAGTCAATCATCTCCTGCAGACGCGTCACCACGCTCATGGTCGAGGTCTCGGGATTGCCGTGCTCCTCCACATCGATGGCCAGCGGCAGCTGCAACGTCTTTCCCTTCAGACATCCCAGCAAGTTCATGGCCTGAAGAGTGCCGTTGACGTCGAACCGGAAGAAGTGATATGCTCCGGTGGCCATTCCGGCTGCCGTACTGCCTCGATAGTTGGTCTCGAATGCCGAATCATGAAACGATGCGCCCTCCGATGCCTTGATATATACAAACTTAACGCTGTCGGCCGCTACTCTGGCAAAATCGATGGTGCCGTTATGCGCCGATATGTCGATGCCGGTTATCGGAAACTGCTCATGGTCGATGTGAACTATCGGCGGAAACACCACACGATACACATAAATGCCGCCGGCGCAAAGTAGCGCCAACAGAACCACTGCTACCGTGACGATTATAATGTGTCTGCGAGGCCGATTATTTTTCATGTCATTGCAAATTTAGCAGATTGAAACCTCTTTGCAAAGTTAAATCGTCGTTTTTTGGCACAAAATTTGCTCATATACCCGTTGAATACACCTTTTCGTATACCTACAATACCATTTCATACAAAAGACGTTCATCACCCTTGACATATCTCCTAAAAATCTTAATTTTGCACACACATGGCAAAAGATACGTATCTTACATTTTCAAACACCATCGAGCTGTTCCGCATTAACACTCGAAATGTGGTGTACATACAAGCATCAGGCAACTATTCCGAGTTGTTCACTGCCGACGGAAAAAAGCATGAATTGCCCATGCAACTTGGACAAGTGGAAATGAAACTTGATGCATGCCTTGAAAACAACCCCGACGCACACTTTGTGCGTATCGGCAAACAAGTGATTGCAAACGTAGACTACATATCTTATATCCATGTCAGCCACAAAAAACTGGTGCTTTCCGACTCGCACACCTTCAGCTTCACTCTTTCGCCGTCGGTCGAGGCGCTGAAATCACTTAAGGACTATTTAGTAAAGGAGACAGAACAATGTTAAATATATTCGACGACGACATCAACGACAACGAAATCCGCATCATCGGCAGCGCTCGTTCCAAAAAGTCGGGGAATCCCAACAAGCGTAACGGTCGTAAACCGTGTTGCTTCCGCATCAATGATTCACAAGATGAAAGCTGCGACAGCGGAAACCGCCCGAAGCGACCAATTTGGATTTGGGTGCTCGCGGTGGCTATTGTAGCATTGGTTGTATACCTGATAATGTCATTTTCCAATTCCACTGACAGAACGCTCCAAGTTTCAGTAGTTGATAAAGAGGAAATCGCTCCAGCCGACTCTCTGCCGATACATCCGGTTTCAATCAGCTGTAGCGACACCGTTATCGACGGTTTCAAGCTGAAGCTGATTCGCCCCGAGGAATGCCTCGCTGAACTGTTCATCGGCGATAACCCCAACGCTGACAAATCCATAAAACTTGCTGTGCCTGCTGCCGATATCCGTGCCGACAACGGAAATATGGTGGGTGCATACGTGTATCGCGGCGAACTGCTCAGCCAAGGAAAATCTAAAATGGGCTTCTGCGCCATTATCGATGGCGCCATCAATATCGGAATGGCCGAAAACACACCTCTGTTTGAAAAAGCCACCGAAACCGGCGGTTACTTCTTCCGCCAATACCCTCTGGTGGCCGAATATCAGCCTATTGCCCTGAAACCGAAAGGCAGCAGGCTGCGAAAAGCACTCGCCGAAATCGATGGATGCATCGTTATAGTAATGTCGGTCGACACAATGACTCTCGGCCAATTCGCCGATGCACTGGTTAGCCTCGGAGCTACCAACGCCATTAATCTTGTGGGAAGCAACTCATATGCCTTCATGCGCGGCAACGACGGCTCTTTGACTGAATTCGGCTCGCGCGACAGCGCTCCACATCCCAACACCAACTATATTATCTGGCGCTCACGCTAAGTTTATACATCCACGTGCACATTTCATACAGGCATCACAGTTTTGCTTGGAAAACGCACATTCTCAACACTATATTTGCATCAACGAGAAGCAAATGGCTCTCCGCCAATATAAATTCTGGCGGCTCTGCCTGTCACCTCGCCTAAATTGAAATTATAAAAAACAACACTATACTATTATGACTGTTTTTCTTACTATTCTATTCTTCCTTGGATTAGCAATCATCCTGATTACATGGATTTGGGGCATGTTCTCCGGCAAGAAGCTAATCGACTCAACCAACAGACCGCACGATGGAGATGACCTTCCGAGATTACAAAACCGCAAACTCATGGAATCCATTTTGGCCCAATTGGGATACAATTTTGAAATCGACAATGATGGTCATTTAAATGTAACTGTTGAAGGCAACATTTTTCATATGGTTTTCTATGGACATTATATACGTATTATGTCTCCGTTATGCTGTGAGATAAGAAATAACAAACAGGATACTGACATTCTTCGTAAAGCCATCAACATAATCAACCATCGACAGCAGGCTACCGCTATATTGACCGAACCCAATGAAAATGGAATGAGATATGCATTTTTCCGATACGACATAATGTGTCATCCTGCTTGCCCAACAAACGCCATCTACATTCAGGTAGTATTCGAATCGATGATTTTCCAAGCATACAGAGATCTTGTGGAGACATTTACAGAAATGCATAAAGATTCTGAGAACTCCGACAATGCCGCTTATCCCGAGAATTCGTTCTACAAAACTAAAGCAAAAAACCAGGAACCATCATAGATTCCCCGCCCTAATCGTATAACACTTTTCAGTAAACTCCTAAATCAACTAAAACTATGACTGTTAATTCTACATTGAAAAAATGGCTTAAAGCCATTGCATGGTCAGCTTTCGCTATTGTATTGGTTATCACAATCGTCGGCATTTACGATAGCGTTACCCGCAACACCAACGAGCAAAAGGCTTACTGGTCGGAACAGCAACACCTCGACGGGTATGTGCTCAACGACAGCCTCGATGTCATCGACAACGGCAACGGAATTTCAATCATTAACAACGTAACCAACGAAGTATGTGCCGAGAATATCCAATTCGACTGGGTGCAGCATTCGGCCGACAGCCTGAGCGTGTTCTGCTCCGACGGCAAACGCGGATTCTACAACCGATACACCGGCCGTATAGCCATCCCGGCCGAATATCGTCGCGCTTGGATTTTCTCCGACAACCTGGCCGCTGTGCAGAAAAACGGCTACATCGGCTTCATCAACCGTCGAGGCGAGGTGGTGATTCCGTTCAAATTCCCTTATCATGGCAATCCGCTATCCAAATTCGTGTTCTCCGACGGACATTGCGTCGTTGCCAACGAGAAAGGCAAATGCGGTGTCATCGACACTCTGGGCAACTGGCTCATTCAGCCAATTTACAAAAACATTAACTTGCAGAAGGAATATGCTGTGGTGTTCAATCCCGGAGCTGCCATGCAAGTTGACTATCAAGGTCGAATAATCAACTCATTTGTCGTCGACCAAATCGAGGAACTGTTCTTCACCCGAATGACAGTGCAAATCATCGAGGGCATGCCACAAAACGTCGAACAATACATCTCTACCGGGTGCTTTGCCTACACCATCGGCGGACGCGTTGGATTGATGAACGCTCAGTGCAAACGCCTCACCGAAGCGCTCTACGAGCAAATCGAGGCTAAATCGGCCACTATGTTTGTCGCCACTCTGATTGGCTATGAAGGCCAAGTAATTATCGACAACAACGGAAACGTGGTGCGATAAAATCAAACTACTTATGGTAATAGCGGTGCACGGTCTGCAGCAATGTCGACCGTGCCATGTCGTTGGGGTTGGTGCCTGGCTCGCCTTCGGGTATCGGCTCGCCAAGGCGGCTGAACAGGTCGGTCCAGAACTGCGGCATAGTGCCGTCGGCATTGCGGAAATTCATGGGCTGTGCCGGAAACAACGGATAGCCGTTGCTGTCGAGATACGAATCATACACCAGCTCTGAGCAATACATCTGCCCGTTGCAATGGCGGTAAGCCCAATCGTATGGTTCGCCCAAGTGCTCGAGCGCACGTCGAACTGCCATTTTGTCATCAAATGGTTCCTTCAGTCGCATCACCACGGCTGCCGGACGGCCTTCTATGCTACCCGACGACTCCAGAAATGAACGAACAGTGCTGCGCACCACACCTCCGCGTGGCGATGCCTCTACCACATATGCCACATCGCCATCCATAGCTACTATCCCCACATGCGTCAGCGATAAAGCGCTGTCGCGCACAGTGGCTTCGCTGATGGCCGATGTCATGGCCGACACGTTTCCCACCTGAAATATCAAATCGCCGTTTCGGAGCTCGAATCCATCTTGCGAGCCACATGAGGCCACACTAATCAGTACCGTCAACAGCGACACCACACCAACTATTCGCATAATCATAAAGCCGGAATTATCATTGTCTGAGCAAAGTTAACCATTCCCCGAATAAAAAACGGCTATCGGTTTCGTTATTTATGACGGTATGAGTAAATTTGCAGTAAATTCTGCTTTTACAATGGATTATTCATTCGTTTTACCTATATATATCTACCAAATACTGGCCGTGGCGACGGTGCTGGCAGCTATTATTGCCATATGGACGCTCCGACGCAGCTTTCGCGTGGCTCGTGCCACCTCGGCGCCCGAGCCCGACAACGATGCGCAACCGGGGGTATCAATAATTGTTTACAGCAACAGTGACACTGCCAACCTTCGCCAATCGTTGCCTCTGCTCATGGCGCAGGTATACCCTAAATTCGAGGTAATTGTGGTCGACGACAGCTATACCGAGCACACAAAGGACTTTCTGCTCGAGGCTTCGCTCGAATACCATAACCTGTATCACACATATGTGCCAGCCGGAACCGAAAACCTTTCGCGCCGGAAACTATCGCTCACTCTCGGGATAAAGGCTGCCAAATACGAATACATAATCACAACTGCCGGAAACTGCTATCCGCCCGACGAGCATTGGCTCGGCAGAATCATGAGCCACTTCTCCGACGGCATCGAGGTGGTTATCGGCTACTCGTTTATAAACGGCACTCCCGGAACAGGAATCCGCGGTGCTTTCCGTTGCTTCGACATCGCATCAACTGCCGTGCAGTATCTGTCGTATGCCATCAAGGGTAACTGCTATCGAGGCGACGCAAACTGCCTGGCTTACAAGCGCGACCTGTTCTTTGCCAACAAAGGATACTCCCGAAGCCTCAACCTGCACTACGGCGACGACGACCTCTTTGTTAACGATATCACAAACAGCCAGAACACTGCTGTGGCTATTGCGCCCGGATGCCAGATGAGAGTGGAAACCGATACGAAGGTGAAAACCTACCGCGACAACAAGCTCCACTACGGATTCACCGCGCGTTACATCCGCACATTATCAAAATACTCGGCAGCTGCCATTTCGTGGCTCCGTTGGCTGTTTGTAGCGGCAATCACTGCCATTGGCGTGCTTGCATACCATAGTCTGGTGGCCATTGTGGCGGCATTCATATTGCTCGCTTGCCTCTGCGCAGCCGAAATCGTTGCATATAGCAAAGCAGGAAAGGCTCTCAACTGCCGTGCTATGGCAGCCTTGGCTCCGCTCTTCGCCCTGTGCCGTCCTATCGTTAATATGCGATACAAATTCACAAATTATCGTCTGCGCAAAACCAACTTCACCTGGCAGCGCCGCAACGTCCGATAATATCATATACCCGATTAGTTATGTCACCCGACAACGTCAACATCGAAGAATGGCAATCGCGAACGGCCTTGTTGCTGGGCAATAAACTGCTTAGCCGCCTTGCCGAACTCAACGTGCTCGTAGTGGGCGTGGGTGGTGTAGGGGCTTATGCCGCCGAAATGCTGGTTCGTGCCGGGGTGGGACACATGACAATTGTCGACGGCGACGTTGTTGCCCCTTCAAACCTCAACCGTCAGCTCATTGCACTCACCGACACCATCGGGCTGCGGAAAACCGAGGTGCTCGCCCGCCGTCTGATGGCAATCAACCCGGAGCTGAAGCTGCAATGTATCGACCGATACCTGAATCCGGAGGACATAGCCGAAATCATCGACCGCGGAAGCTTCAGCTATGTGGTCGATGCCATCGACTCTGTAGCGCCAAAAGTGGCTCTCATTGCCCACTGCCTGCGCTCGAAGGTGCGGATTGTTTCGTCGATGGGAGCCGGAGGACGAATCGACCCCACTCTGGTGCAGTATGCCGACATCAGCGACACATACAACGATGGCCTCGCAAAAGCTGTGCGCTCTCGGCTAAAGGCTATGGGCATAAGCCGTGGGCTCACCACTGTGTGGAGCAGCGAACCTCCGGCCACCAATTCGCTGATGCTCACCGACGAACTGCGCCACAAACGCTCGAGCTTCGGTACCGTATCATATCTGCCATGCGTGTTTGGATGCATGCTCGCCGCTCATATTATTAACAAAGAGAAACGTAAAGCTGAAAGTGATTGAAATAACCAACATAACAAAGCATTTCGGAAATGTTGAAGTGCTGAAAGGAGTGAGCGCAACAATCGGCGCTGCCGAAGTGGTGGCAATTGTGGGTGCCAGCGGTGCCGGCAAGACCACTTTGCTCCAGATTATCGGCACTCTCGACCGTCCCGACTCGGGAAAGGTGATTTACGAGGGAGTCGACGTGATGGCTCTGCGTGAAACCGAACTCGCCCGATTCCGTAACCGGAACATCGGGTTCGTGTTCCAGTTCCACCGTCTCTTGCCCGAATTCAACTGCGTTGAAAATGTGGCTCTGCCTGCGCTTATCAGCGGCGAACGCCAAAGCTCGGCATATCGCCGTGCCGAGGAACTGCTCGACTACCTCGGCCTCGCCGAACGACGCAACCACAAGCCGGCACAGCTTTCGGGGGGCGAAAAGCAACGTGTGGCTGTGGCTCGAGCTCTTATCAACAAGCCCAAGGTTATCCTTGCCGACGAGCCTACCGGCAGCCTCGACTCACAGAACCGAATCGAACTGCAGCAACTGTTCATGCGTCTGCGCGACGAACTCCACCACACTTTTATTATCGTCACGCACGACGAAGCGCTCAGCGCAAACGCCGACCGTGTGCTCCATATCAGCGACGGGCGAATAATTGACTGCTAAACAGCATTTTTCGCCATCTTTATCGAAATTCATGCCCTTTGGGTGTAACACTTGCCAAAAAAACGTGCTATATTTGCAATCAGCCCTTTTGAGGGTGCGGAATCTGCTAAATGAGAATACTGCTCAACATATTATCCCGAATGCTTCTCGCTGTGGCGGCCTTGCTCGCCATGGTGGCTTGCCGTAACGACGAGCCGGGAGGTCACGAAAACGACACCCGTCTCGACATCGTGACTTTCGACTACGATGACGGCTCGGCATCTACATTCACCATGCAGGAGCACGAGGATTCGCCGCTAATCACACTTGTCGCCCCGGGCGTCACTAACCTGAAACTGAAAAAGGGCGAACGCACCACCTTGCATTACTACGAACTAAGTGCCGAAAGCAAATATCAGCGGACCATAAAGGTGAACTATTCAATCCACACAATCTTCGACACCATCAGAGTGGCATCGAAGCAGAAAATCGACGAATACACCAACAATCCCATCCAGCTGAAAAGCGTTTGGCGTACCGGATGCTTCATCAACATCAACGCTTTGGCACAATACACCGGCGAAACCCGGAAACTCGGCCTGATTATCGACGAAAGCACCCTACACAACGACGTGGTGGATGCATACCTTATCGACGACATTCTCGACGCCGACGGCCTGTTCTATCGCCGAGCCCTGATTTCGGTGTACACCGGAAACCTATGGCAGAAATATCACTGTAGCACGCTCCGCGTGCACATTAACGATACTTGCTACCCCGACGTGGAGTATTACGATTTCTCCCGTCCAAAAAACATTGAATAACTGAAAACAACATATATTATGACACCTGAAAAGAAAGAAATAAAGATTGAACTCTCATCCGAAGTGGCTCAGGGCAAATATGCCAATCTTGCCGTAATTGCACACTCGGCTTCGGAATTCTTCATCGATATGATTTGCCTTGCACCAAACACCCCGCAGGCAAAAGTGCAAAGCCGCATTATCATGACTCCCGAAAATGCCAAGCAACTGATGTTTGCACTTCAGGACAATGTGGCAAAGTACGAATCGAAATTCGGGGTTATAACCCCTAAAGGCACACCCGGAACAAACGGCATGCCGCCGATGGAATGGCCGGGAAGCGACAACAACACAAAAAACAACTAACAACATCATTCATCATGGAAAATCCATTATTGATATATAACTCGCTCACCCGCGCCAAAGAACGCTTCGAGCCTCTGCACGAAGGGCGCGTGGGCATGTATGTGTGCGGCCCAACAGTGTATGGCGACGCCCATCTGGGACACACCCGCCCGGCTATAACATTCGACGTTCTCTTCCGATATCTGCAACACCTTGGCTACAAAGTGCGATATGTGCGCAACATCACCGATGTGGGACATCTGGAACACGATGCCGACGACGGCGAAGACAAGATTGCAAAGAAAGCTCGCCTCGAACAGCTCGAGCCAATGGAAGTGGTACAATTCTACCTTAACCGCTACCACAAATCGATGGAAGCGCTCAATGTGCTTCCGCCAAGCATCGAGCCTCACGCCTCTGGACACATTATAGAGCAAATTCTGTACATCCAGAAAATCCTCGACGCCGGATACGCTTATGAAAGCAACGGCTCGGTATACTTCGATGTGCCAAAATACAATAGCGACCACAACTACGGAAAACTATCCGGCCGAAACATCGACGAACTGCTCAACACTACCCGCGAACTCGACGGACAAAGCGAAAAGCACAATCCCGCCGACTTCGCCCTCTGGAAAAAGGCTGCACCTGAGCACATCATGCGATGGCCTTCGCCATGGAGCGATGGCTTCCCCGGCTGGCACCTCGAATGCTCAACCATGGGCGAAAAATATCTGGGCGAGACCTTCGACATTCATGGCGGCGGCATGGACCTGAAATTCCCGCACCACGAATGCGAAATAGCGCAGTCGGTGGCTCACAACGGCCACGATGCCGTACGCTACTGGATGCACAACAACATGATTACCATCAATGGACAGAAGATGGGAAAATCGCTCGGCAACTTCATCACTCTCGACGAATTCTTTACCGGAAGCCACAAACTGCTATCCCAGGCTTATTCGCCTATGACAATCCGCTTCTTCATTCTTATGGCTCACTATCGCAGTACCGTTGACTTCTCTAACGAGGCTCTGCAGGCTGCCGAAAAAGCACTCAACAAGGTGCTCGAAGGATGGAAACGACTGGAGGAACTCAAGCCTGCCGAGGCATCAACCATCGAGGTGCCCGACCTTAAGACCAAGTGCTACGAGGCAATGAACGACGACCTCAACACCCCTATCGTGATTTCTCACCTTTTCGAGGGTTGCCGCATAATCAACCTTGCCAACGATGGCAACGCAAAACTGTCGCAGCACGACATCGACGCCCTTAAGGACACGTTCAAGACATTCCTCGTCGATATCCTCGGAATCCGCACCGAAGTGGGTGGGGCTGCCGAAGGCTCTAACATGAAGCCTTTCGAACAAGCCGTCGACCTGCTGCTCGAAATACGAAAGGAAGCAAAAGCAAAGAAAGACTGGGCCACCAGCGACACCATCCGCAACCGCCTGGCCGAAATAGGCTTCGACGTAAAGGACACCAAGGACGGATTTGAGTGGAAAGTCAAATAATCGCCACAACAGACATCCAATCATAGCGGGCTCGCCAAAAAGCGAGCCCGTTTGTTTTTCGCTTCCATTACTTCGAGGCATACCGAACATCACCGGTTTTGTTACTGTTTCGTTACTTGATAGTTACAGCTATGATACACGCAATTCTCACTTTTGCACCGAGAAAAAATTGCAAAAACTATCAAGTTAGAATTATGATGAAAAAGTATGTAATTGCTAAATTGGCACTATCGGCCATCGCGGTCTCGGCCTTTTTAGCTGCTAACGCTGCCAACACTCCCGAAGCCTCTCCGGCCGGCAGCCGCGAAGCTGTTTCGGGTATCATTACCGACTCTGAGCGCCACGCACTTCCAGGCGCCGTAATCACAGTGGAAGACACTCGCACCGGTGTGGTGAGCGACCTCGACGGCCATTTCGCCCTGTTGAATCTCGCTCCGGGTGAATATAATATCAAGGTATCGTATGTGGGCTACAAGCCTGTGGTAAAAAAGGTTGTGGTGAGCCGCGACAAGGTGACCGTGATGGATGTGGAAATGTCCGACGGCACAGTGCTCGACGAACTCACAGTAAAGGGTGCGTTCTCCGAACAGCGCCGCGCTCTGCAAATGCAGAAATCGGCTATGGGAATCACAAACGTGGTGTCGGCCGACCAGGTGGGAAAATTCCCCGACTCTAACATCGGCGATGCCCTGAAGCGCATCAACGGCATCAACGTGCAGTACGACCAGGGCGAAGCCCGTTTCGGTCAGGTGCGCGGCACCAGCGCCGACCTTACTTCGGTTACCGTTAACGGAAACCGTCTGCCTTCGGCCGAAGGCGACACCCGAAACGTGCAGCTCGACCTTATCCCGGCCGACATGGTGCAGACCATCGAGGTGAGCAAGGTGGTGACTGCCGATATGGACGGCGACGCTATTGGTGGCGGTATAAATCTCGTCACCAAGAACACACCTTACCGACGTGTGCTCAACTTCACAGTCGGCTCGGGCTATTCATGGATTAGCGAAAAACCGCAATGGAACCTCGCCGCCACTTGGGGCGACCGTTTCCTCAACGACAAGCTCGGCGTAATGGCAAGCGCCAGCTACCAATACTCGCCGGTGGGCTCCGACAACACAGAATTCGAATATGTGGAAAATGATGGCGAGGTACAGCTCAAGGAGGCTCAGGTGCGGCAGTACTACGTTACTCGCGAACGCCAAAGCTATTCACTGGCCCTCGACTACCAGTTTAACCGTCTCAACAAAATCTCGTTCAAAGGAATCTACAACCGCCGCAACGACTGGGAAAACCGTTATCGCATCAGCTACAAGAAACTTGACAGCAATGCAAAGGACCAGAGCGTAGTGCTGCAAACAAAAGCCGGGGCCGACGACACCAAGGATGCTCGCCTCGAACGACAGCAAACCATGGACTTCACCCTCGACGGCGAGCACTATCTCGGTGCACTGAAAATCGATTGGGCTTCGAGCTACTCACGTGCCACCGAGGACCGTCCCAACGAACGATACATTGGATTCAAGCTCAAAGGCTCCGACTCGATGAATTTCGGCAGTGCCATGGCAAATGTGGGTCTCCGCCAGCCATACTGCACAATCGCCCTTCCTGCACTTTCCGAAAGCGGATGGAAACTCGACGAGTTCACCAACTCCGACCAAAGCATCGTGGAAAACGAACTGAAGGAGCGCATCAACTTTGAGTTGCCTATCGCTCACGGTGAGTTTGGCAACACCCTGAAATGGGGCTACAAATACACCCGAAAGGACAAAAAACGCAACACCGAATACTACGACTATTCCGACGTCGCCGATACTTATCTGACCAACTGGCAACAAAACATCGTGAGCCAGGTGCGCGACGGTTTTATGCCCGGCAGCCAGTATCCGCTCGGAACCGGCTTCGTGAGCAAGGAGTATATGGGCTCCATAAACTTCAACAAGGCCGACGGCGCTGAACTCCTTGAGGAAGAAGCCGGAAACTACAAAGCGCTTGAGCAGATTCATGCCGCATATCTGCGTCTCGACCAACGACTGGGACACCACTTCGACGCTACTCTCGGCTTACGCATCGAGCACACTCGCCTTACCACCAGCGGCGTAAACTATGTGATGGACGAGGACGAAAACGAATCGCTCACTCCTACCGGCGACTTCCGCAACAGCTACACCAATCTGCTGCCAAGCCTCCTGCTCAGATATCGCATTGCCGACGACGGCAACCTCAGAGCTTCGGTTACAAAAACCATTGCCCGCCCGAAATATTCGGCTCTCATTGCCAACAAGAGTTTCAACATTGCCGACCAGGAAGCTACCATCGGCGACCCGAACATCAAGCCGACATCGTCGTGGAACCTCGACCTCTCTGCCGACTATTACTTCAAGAGTGTGGGCATGGTGAGCCTCGGACTCTTCTACAAGGACATCAAGAACGTGAACGTTGAAACCCTCGGATACTACACCGGCGAAGAACTCGGGCTGAAAGGCAATGCCGAGACATTCGAGGTTACACAGAACATAAATGCCTACGATGCCCGTGTGATTGGCGCCGAAGTGGCTTATCAGCGCGATTTCGGATTCATCACCCCCAGCCTCCGCTGCATCGGATTCTACGGCAACTACACCTACACCCACAGCACCACACGCAACTACAACCAGCGTCTGGGCATCAAGGACGGCGACAATGTTTCCATGGCCGGCTCGCCTGAGCACACCGCCAATGCTTCGCTCTTCTTTGAAAAGGCTGGATTCAATGTGCGCCTGTCGTATAACTACGCCTCAAGCTTCATCGATATGATGAACACCGGAAGTCGTGAGCTCGACCGATACTACGACCACGTGGGATACCTAGACATCAACGCCAGCTACTCTTGGGGCCGAAAGACAAAATTCACTATCTTTGCCGATGCCACCAACCTGCTCAACCAGCCGCTGCGTTACTATCAAGGCAACTCTGAGCGCACTATGCAGGTGGAATACTACGGCGTGAAATTAAATGCTGGTATAAAAATTAACTTATAAAACTTTGCACAATATGAAATTCTCAGTGAACACCATGAAGGCATCACCCCGATTCATTATGTATGTATTGCTCCTGGCTATAGCGTCACTCTACGCTACAGCCCAGGACGCAACATCCTGGAAAAGCCTCAAGGCCGACATAAATCTGTTCATCGCCAACGACCTCGGCCGTAACGGATACTACGACCAGCGCCCAATCGCCGAACTTATGGGCAACATGGCCGAAACCATCGGACCGGAATGCATTGTGGCTGCCGGCGATGTGCATCACTTCAACGGTGTGGCTTCTGTCGACGACCCGCTTTGGACTTCGAACTACGAATCAATCTACACTCATCCCGAACTGATGATTGAATGGCTCCCGATTCTCGGGAACCACGAATATCGCGGCAATACCGCTGCCGTGCTCGACTATGCTCATCGCAGCCGCCGCTGGGCTATGCCGGCTCGCTACTACAGCCATGTGTTCACCGACAATAGCGTCAGCATTCGACTGGTGATGATCGACACCACTCCTCTAATCTACAAATACCGCTCCGACTCCGTTGGATATCCCGATGCTTGCCGACAGGATATGGAGGCACAGCTGCAATGGCTCGATGAAACACTGAAAAATGCCAAGGAGGAATGGGTGGTTGTGGTTGGACACCATCCCATAGTGGCCCAGACACCGAAGGACGACAGTGAACGCGCCGACTTGCAGAGCAGGCTGCTCCCAGTGATTCGCCGATACGGAAACGTCGACATGTATGTGTGCGGACACATCCACAACTTCCAGCACCTGAAATCGGGCAATGATGGCATCGACTATGTGGTTAATTCAGCCGGAGCACTGGCTCGCAAGGTGAAGGCAATCGACGGTACTATTTTCTGTTCGCCCGAACCGGGATTCGCTGTTGTCGCCGCATCGAAAAAGACGCTATATCTATATATGATTGACAAGAACGGTAACGTTCTTCACAAAGTGGAACACAAGCGATAAACTAATATTAGTTGCTTTTTCTTCATCAGCTGCACCATTGCCTCTGGCATTGATGCAGCTGCATTTTTGTATATAAATATAATAATTATTGCATTTTTACCTCTATTTACCTACAATTCAACATATTTTTATGATATATTATCGCATTTAATATTTTTTAACCATAAAAGATGTATTATAAATGCATCGCTGCGTAATTTTATACCATTAAACTGCACTAATTAAAAAAAACATCAAATAAAACGAAATGAAAAAACTATTACTCACCATGCTTGCAGTGCTTGCAAGCACTGTTGCTATTGCAAACGTGTTGCCGCAACGCTCGGCCAACACCGGCATTAAGGTGCTTAACCGCGCCACCAAGCAACACACCACAACAATGCGCGCCCTTGCCCAACAGGTGCGCGAAGGAGAACCATCGGCAGAAGTGCCAAGCGTGTTCTATGAAGTGCCGTTCGAGCATTCCCTCGGTAAGAACCAATCCGATATCTGCGCCAACTACGTGGCCGTTGATGCCAACAACGACACCAAAGGATGGAAAATAGGCGGTTACACTGCCTATAGCGTGTGTATGAAGCCTGCTGCCGAAGATGTAAATGCCTGCGACGACTGGCTTATCTCGCCGGCAATCCATCTCTTTGCCGGCAAGACCTACATTATCAGCTTTGAGATTGGTTCGGCACTGTCATCGGGTAGCGAGGAGAAGATGAGCGTGTGCATCGGCACCGCACAGACTGTCGAGGCAATGACTTCGGCCATCATCGAGAATCTTACAAACACCAGCAAACAGACTTTCGAGAAAAACAGCCGCGAATTCTCGGTTGAGACCGACGGCTACTACTATATTGGGTTCCACGCAATCTCCGAAAAAGCAAACTCAGGCAACCCTAAACTCTGCAACTTCGCCATCGCCGACAAGGCCAACGTGGTCGACCCACCAGCTGCAGGACAAATAAAGTACAATCTTGCTCCCGAAGGCGAGCTGAAGGCGAGCGTTCAGTACACAGCACCGTTGCTCACCGTTTCGGAAGCTACCCTCACCGAGATATCGAAGGTGGTGGTGAAGGTTAACAACTCTGTTGCCACCGAGATCATCGACGTAGTTCCAGGAGCTAACTGCACATTCGACGTCGACCTAAGAAATGGGTTCAACACCATCGAGGCCACTGCCTACGTGGGCGAAACTGCCGGCACTGCAGTGAAGACCGAAAAATTCTATGCCGGGCTGGACAACCCGCTGCCTGTAGAGAACCTCACCATCGCGCTTTCCGACGACTATAAGAACGTTATCCTTTCGTGGGATGCAGTATCGACAGTGGGCGAAAACGGTGGATACGTCGACCCTTCGAAGGTTACATACTATATTTTCGACGCTTTCGGCTCGTACTACGACCCGGCTATTGCCACCACCAACGAAACCAGCGTGGTTCTCGACTACTCCGACGTGGCAGGTCAGGACTTCGCAGCATTCCAGGTTACCGCTGGCATGGATGAAACATACTATTCGCTCGCCACTACTTCCGACATCGTGGTTACCGGTGCCCCCGACATGGCTCCTGCAGGCGAAAGCTTTGCCAACAGAAGCCTTGCGCTGCCATGGATGCAGAATCCCGACAACACCTACAATGCTTTCATGACCGGCATCATGGGCGACAACGAGCTACAGACTAATGCCGACCAGGAAGACGCCGAACCGGAATACCTCAACTCGCAGGATGCCGACAACGGATTCCTATACATTTTGCCGTATGAAAAAGACGCTTACTACGGCATCCAGTCGGTGAAATTCGACATCTCGCAGGCTGCCAATCCGGTGCTTGAATTCTTCTACCAAGGAATGGGAAGCGAACTGATGGCGCTCGTGTCGAAAGATGGCGGCGAATTCCAGACTGTCAACACCATCAATCTACAGGAAAACCCCACCTCTGGCTGGACTCTCTGCCGCACTGACCTCTCGGCTTTCAAGGATGCTCGATACATCCGCGTGGAAATTGCACTGCGCGCCATCCATAACACCGACGAACTCACCTGGAGCGTACCCGTCGACAATATCCGCGTGCGCGACCTCGTCGACACCGACGTGCGCCTGGCTGCCGTTTCGGCTCCGGCCAGCATCGACGCCGGCTCCGACATCCTGGTTAAGGCAAGCGTAGAGAACCTCGGCACTCTGGCCGCACAGAACGTGGTGGTTACCATCACCGATGCCGACGGAAACGCCACATCGCAAACCATCGCTTCGATGGAACCAAACGAAGTGAAGCAGTTGGCCCTTGCCTACCCGACTTCGGTTCTCTCGCCCGAAAGCATTCTCCTCAACGTATCGGTAGCTGCCGATGGCGATGCCGAAGCCTCGAACAATTCAGCTTCGCTCGAAGTGAAAGTGAAGTTTGCCGAGTATCCTACAGTTTCCGACCTTGCAGGCTCAGCCGACAATGCCGGCAATGTGGCACTCACCTGGACCGCTCCCGATTTTGCCGAGCTCACCAAGCCGCAAAGCCGCACCGAAGACTTTGAAAGTGCCGACTATCCGGTTCTCACCATCGAAGATTTCGGCGGATGGACACTCTACGACGGCGACGGCAGCAGGACATACTCATTCCTGCGCGACTTCGACAACCCATATGCCACCCAGCCTATGGCATTCCAGCTCTACGACCCTGAGGCTGCCGGTGTGCCCGAGGAATACCTCATCGACTGCCCGTCGCACAGCGGAAAGCGTTATCTGATGGCTTTCAGCGCCAAAAAACTGAACGACAACTGGCTCATCTCGCCTGAACTGTCGGGCAACGCACAGACCATCAGCTTTTTTGCACGAAGCTTCACGGTGGCTTATCCCGAATCGTTCCGCGTGCTCTACTCCACCACCGACAAGCTTCCCGATTCGTTCATCGAGGTCGACGCAGTTGAAAACTATCCCGCCAACGGCATTGTGCCTGAGGAATGGACCGAATTCAAGGCTACACTTCCTGCCGGCGCCAAATATTTCGCCATCAACCACGTCGCTTACGACTCCTATGCGCTGATGGTCGACGACATTGTATTTGAGACCGCCGGAACAATGCCGGCCGATGCCACTATTGTGGGCTATAACGTATTCCGCAACGGCGTGAAGGTTAACGAACAGCCAGTGGCCGAAACCGGTTATGCCGACGCAGTGGCCGAAACAGGCACCTACAAATATTGCGTGAGCACCGTTTACAGCTGTGGCGAATCGAAAGCTTGCGCCCCTATTGAAATCGTAGTCGACGATGTATCGGCAGCCGATGTGGTTGCTGCCCAACACATCACCATAGTAGCCGGCAAGGGCACAATCGAAGTGCGCGGCGCCCAAGGGCAGCTGCTCACCGTTGCCAACGCAGCCGGCGCCCTTTGCCACTCGGCAATTGCAGCCGACAACAGCCGCATCAGCCTCCCGGCTGGTATATACCTGGTAGAGGTAGGCAGAAAAGTGGCAAAGGTTATTGTAAGATAGGCTATTTTTTAGATTCAACTTCATTTTATTGTGGGCTGTGCCGCAAGTCAGCGATGATTTGGCACAGTCTTTTTTTATCCTGTTGCCATCACCGGCAATCGGAGGTAAATCGGGCCATCGGGAAGCATGGCACCACCTTTCATTGTTCTTGGAATGCATTTTATTGGTCGATTTTTCCTTTTTCCCGTTTGTGACATAGCAAAATTCAACCAAAAATATTATATTTAAAAACTTTTTGAAGGCAACAATTGTTTTAAGGCAACAACACCACAATTTTTAATGTCAAGCAACAAGCCATTAAATATTATAGCATCGGTGATGTTCATCGCCATATCGGCGCTGGCACTCCTGGCAAGCTCGGCGGCATACTCCGAGCTGTCGGCCAACGCCGTGCTGGCTGCCGCGCCTGCCGCCGACCGCTCCAGCTCATCGAGCCACATCGACGCAGCGCACTGCTTCGACATGGCAGCCATACTGCCCGAGGCCGTCAGCAGCCCCGAACCGTTGACCTCAACAATTGCCGGCAAGAGCCACAAGCACAGCCGTGCCGGATGGCAATCGGCATGTGCCGCCGCCACAATGTCATCAGAAAGCAGATGCCCGCTGCCGTGCGGCATCGCCGTTCCCTCCATAACCAACTTTTTCAAGCGACAGAAAGGCTACTACGTTTACGGCATTTGTCGGCTGATTATTTGATTTTGAGCATTGGCACCAATGCCCTCTTTGGGCAAACTGCACCCCGGCCTATAGCCATTGAGCCCCAACTCGAGGCTCGCAAATAACCAAAATGACTCAAAACAAATAAACCTACTGACAAATGGACAACATAAATAACGCCCGTGGACTGCTTGCCTACGACAGCAACGTGGTCAGGGCACCGAAAAACTACTTGGCACCATCTTTGCTCATTGCATTGGCAGGTGCAGCATTTGCCGGCGCGACGCAAGCCGGCGAAAACGACACTTTGATGATGTTTCTGGCTATTGCGTCGATAGCCATGGCCGCCACAGGGCTGTATATGATGTTTTCACCTTCGCAAGTGCTCGTCTACGCCCCCACCGGCGAAGAGCTGCGCAAATACGAGCTGTTTTTCGACATCGAGAGCGATGACCGCATAGCGGAGATAGTACGACAGCTCGACAGCCGCACCCTCGCACAGCACGCTGCTGCCTCCAGCCGCGGCAAAAAGCGGGTGACCGTCTACACTGTGCCAAGCGCAGCTTTCAGGGTGATGCAGATAGCCACATTCGTACCCTACGAATACAGGCCCGATGCCGACCCCGTTGAAATTTAAGAACTATACGCCACATATACTATCAGACATTTGGTTTTTGCTTATCCGTTCGACGTCGTGAGACGCCGGCGGATTTCTTTTTCCC
>JAEDFO010000040.1 GCA_016292745.1 Muribaculaceae bacterium
GATTTCGAAGCACGTTTGCTTAAGCTCGACAATGTGATGATAAGTTCGGCCATAGTGCGTATGGAATTGCGTGTTCTCGAGGCGTTGCATAGTCATCGGGTGTCGAATTTACGTGGGTCGCAGATGGTAAACACCATGCAGCTGCGATATCTCACCAATATTGTGGATAACCTTGACATAATTTATCGTAATGCCAATGGAGTGTATCGCAACGAGCAGGCCTTGTGCCAGGTGCGGTGCCTCCTGTGCTTTGTTGCCGACATGATTGACCGCTATGGCGACGAATCGGGTAACTCGAAATACAACAGGCTTCAGGACCATTTCCGCTCATTCATGAATCTGATATCGAAGCATTACAAGGATTCGCGCGAGGTATCGTACTATGCAGAGATGATGAGTCTCACGCCAAAATATCTGAATTATATATGTAACACGGTGGCCAAGTGTACATGCAAATCGTTTATCGACAAGTATATAATAGTGCAGCTGAAGAATGAACTGCTCAAGACATCGAAGACTATCCAGGAAATAGCTTATGAGTATAATTTTGCCAATCAGTCGTTCCTGGGTTGCTATTTTAAGAAGTACACCGGGATGTCGCCGCGCAAGTTCCGTAACGAAGGTACGCTGTGAGATTGGAATGCGATGATAAAACGAAGGCTCGGCAATTCTACTGATGATTTGCCGAGCCTTTGCTGTATAAATTGATGTGAATTACATTTTACGAATCCACATGTTTCTGAAACTGATAGGTTTCGACGGGTCGCCGTGGCTTTGGAGGATGATTGGGCCATCGCCATGCTTGGCAACCTTGGGGAATCCGATATATTCGGTAGTGCCGAGCAGTTCAGTGTTGTTTTGAACAACCACGCCATTGAGAATTACTGTTACGCGCGGACGATACAGATACGTTCCGTCTTCCTTGAACACCGGAGCAGTGTAGATAATGTCGTAAACGTTCCATTCGCCAGGTTTGCGCATTGGGTTAACCAACGGGGGCGTCTGCTTGTATAGCGAGCCCACCATTCCGTTAACGTAGGTTTCATTCTCATAGTTGTCGAGAATCTGCACTTCATATTTGCCTTGCAGGAACACACCGCTGTTGCCGCGGGCTTGGCTTTTGCCTTCAATGTCTTTAGGTATGCGCCATTCCAGATGAAGCTGGAAGCTTCCGAACTCTTCCTTGGTCATAATGTCGCCGGCTTTCTTGTTTACGGTGACTACGCCACCTTTCACATCCCAACCCGCAGCTTCGCCGGTCTTTTTGCTTTTCCATGCCGAGAGGTCCTTGCCGTCGAACAGAACGATTGCGTCTGACGGGGCAGTGTTGGTTTTGATGTCGCCGGGAGTGACTACTTTAGGCTGCGGAGTCCAGTATTCTGACATTCGAGGACTCATTTTTTCGGGCTCAGGGTATTTTTTCTCTTCTTGTTGAGCAAAAGCCGCAACGCTCATGGCAGCAGTTACAGCCAGACTTAATGCTAAAAATCTTTTCATTTTCATATAATGTTTAATAGGGTTATGTTGATATAGTGCAAATTTAGCGAAAATATCGGTTACTTGTAATAAACTATCCGAAAAAATAATTATGATGGCATAGAGGAGATGAATTTTGAGAAAAACGAGCTAAAAGCGTTGTGGTTTAGAAAATTATAGTTATCTTTGTGGGCAATTTGCGCGTGGCTTTTGCAGCCAGCGCAAACGAGAGTTTTTATTAATCATATTTATTAACAATTTAAATGAACAAAGAATTAGTCAATTCTCCAATTGAAGATTTCGACTGGGATGCCTACGAAAATGGTGATGCCACAGCATCGAAGTCTCGTGAAGAACAGGAAAAGACGTATGACGCGTCGCTTAACACAATTAAGGACAAAGATGTAACCGAAGGTACTATCATCGCCATCAACAAGCGCGAAGTTGTAGTTAACATCGGCTATAAGTCAGACGGTATTATTCCTCTTAATGAATTCCGTTACAACCCCGACTTGAAGGTTGGCGACACAGTAGAAGTGTTTGTAGAGAACCAGGAGGACAAGAAAGGTCAGCTTATTCTCTCTCACCGCAAGGCCCGTGCAAGCCGCAGCTGGGAGCGTGTAAACCAGGCTCTCGAGAACGACGAGGTAATCAAGGGTTACATCAAGTGCCGCACCAAGGGTGGTATGATTGTCGATGTATTCGGTATCGAGGCATTCTTGCCAGGTTCGCAGATTGATGTTAAGCCAATCCGCGACTACGATGTATTCGTTGACAAGACAATGGAATTCAAGGTTGTGAAGATCAATCAAGAATTCAAGAACGTCGTTGTATCGCACAAGGCACTCATCGAGGCAGAGCTCGAACAGCAGAAGAAGGACATCATTGCCAAGCTTGAAAAGGGTCAGGTTCTCGAAGGAACAGTTAAGAACATCACTTCTTACGGTGTGTTCATCGACCTTGGCGGCGTAGACGGTCTTATCCACATTACCGACCTTTCTTGGGGCCGCGTAAGCCATCCGGAAGAGGTTGTACAACTCGACCAGAAGCTCAATGTTGTTATCCTTGACTTCGACGATGAGAAGAAGCGTATCGCCCTCGGTTTGAAGCAGCTTCAGCCACATCCGTGGGATGCTCTCGATCCAGAGCTCAAGGTTGGCGACAAGGTTAAGGGTAAAGTTGTCGTTATGGCCGATTACGGTGCATTCATTGAAATCGCTCCGGGCGTAGAAGGTCTTATCCACGTGTCAGAAATGTCGTGGTCGCAGCACCTCCGTTCAGCTCAGGATTTCATGAAGGTTGGCGACGAAGTAGAAGCTGTAATCCTTACTCTCGACCGTGCAGAGCGCAAGATGAGCCTCGGTATCAAGCAGCTTAAGCCAGATCCATGGGAGCACATCGAAGAGAAGTACGCTGTAGGCAGCAAACACACTGCAAAGGTTCGCAACTTCACTAACTTCGGTGTATTCGTAGAACTTGAGGAAGGCGTAGATGGCCTTATCCACATCAGCGACCTCTCTTGGACCAAGAAAATCAAACACCCATCTGAGTTTACTCAAATCGGTGCCGACATCGAGGTTCAGGTTCTCGAAATCGACAAGGAAAACCGCCGCTTGAGCCTCGGCCACAAGCAGCTCGAAGAGAATCCTTGGGACGTATTCGAAACAATCTTCACTGTAGGCAGCATCCACGAAGGAACTATTACCGAGATGCTCGACAAGGGCGCTGTAGTTGCTCTGCCTTATGGCGTTGAAGGTTTCGCTACTCCTAAGCACCTTGTAAAGGAAGACGGAACTCAGGCCGCTGCCGAGGAGAAACTTCCGTTCAAGGTTATCGAATTCAACAAGGATGCTAAGCGCATTATCCTCTCGCACAGCCGCATTTTCGAAGACGAAGCTAAGGCCGAAGCCAAGAAGGCAGCCAAGAAGGCAGCTAAGGAAGAAGCAGCTTCTCAGCCAAGTGCACCAGCTATCGAGAAGACAACTCTGGGCGACCTTGAGGTTCTCGCAGCTCTGAAAGAGAAGATGAAAAAGTAATTGAATCAGTTCATTACTTAGATATGACAGGCGCACCGGAACGCAATGTTTCGGTGCGCTGATTTTTTGCAGCGTGGCATATTTTTTGTAATTTCGTGCCCAAGCCTCTCGTTGAGGCTGACGATTAACAGTATATATATGGAATTTATTTCGCAATACGGCCTTGAGGGGCTTTTGATAGGCTTCTGCACATTCTTGATAATCGGGCTTTTTCATCCCATAGTGATAAAGGGAGAGTATTACTTTGGCACTCGGTGCTGGTGGTGCTTTTTGGTGGCAGGAATAGTGTTTCTGTGTCTGTCGGTAGCTGTTGACGGTATATTCTTGTCGGCAATCCTTGGGGTGCTGGCATTCTCGTCGTTTTGGTCGATACTCGAGATATTCGAGCAGGCCGAGCGGGTGCGCAAAGGGTGGTTCCCACGCAATCCCAAACGCCACTACAGCTTCGATGATACAAAGGAATCAGATCGATAAATGCCGGTATGACTGTGATAGAGGTGGCTATTTGCTGTTGGTTCGCGGGGAGAATGATATATTTTGCCACTAAGATGGTTTATTCTCGATTTTATTTTATAACTTTGGAGCGAATATAGGTAACAAATTGATGAAACGCCTCTTGGTCATATTGAGCGTTATTCTGTCGTTGATGATGGCTGCGCCTGAAGCTGATGCGCAAATGGCGTGGCGCGAGTCGTCGCGTAGCATCACGAAACAAAGTCTCATCGACCCGGGACAGAACGAAGGCATCGAGATATTTGTGTTCGATGGGGTGGTGTGTGTTCGCACCCCACATCGCATACAGGTGAGAGTGTTCACCATATTGGGACAGTTGGTGTCGCAGTCGTATCTGAATCCCGGTCAGTCGGAACTTAAGATTGCCTCGCGCGGCATCTACATCATCAAGATAGGCAACATCACGCAGAAGGTGGCAATATGATTAAGCAGTGTCAATGCAATTGACTTAGCAAATACTAAAATATAATTTCGTAATGGCAAACGAAGCAAATATTGATTGGACAAACATCGGATTTGGATACATTCCAACCGATTATAATATCCGTGCCACATACAAGGACGGAAAATGGAGCGAGCCGGTTATTTCCGACAGCGAGTATGTAAATATTCACATGGCAGCTACATGTCTGCACTATGGTCAGGAAATTTTCGAGGGATTGAAAGCATTCCGCGGCAAAGATGGCAAAATCCGGATTTTCCGACTGGAAGAGAATGCCAAGCGCATTCGCCGTTCGGCTGATGGCATCATGATGGCACCTGTTCCCGAAGAACTGTTCAGGAAAATGGTAATTGAGGTGGTAAAGCGCAACGAACGCTTCATCCCACCATACGGCAGTGGCTCGTCGTTGTATATACGTCCTATCGAAATAGGTATGTCGGCACAGGTTGGCGTAAAGCCTGCCAATGAATATGAGTTTATTATATTTGTGACACCTGTTGGCGCATATTTCAAGAATGGTTTCAAGCCCTCTAAGGTTGCCATCTATCGAGGTTACGACCGTGCTGCCCCTCTGGGAACAGGCCGATGGAAAGTTGGCGGGAACTATGCTGCCAGTCTTACAGCTGGCGACAAGGCACACCAAGGCGGCTATGCTGCAGTGCTTTACCTCGATCCTAAGGAGAAGAAATATATTGACGAATGTGGCCCAGCCAATTTCTTCGCAGTGAAGGATGGCGTGTACATCACACCAAAGTCGGAATCGATTCTGCCATCAATCACCAATATGAGTCTGCAGCAGATAGCCGCAGATTTGGGTATCAAGGTAGAGTGCCGTCCAATACCATTGGAAGAACTCGATGAGGTTCAAGAGGCCGCTGAGTGTGGTACAGCCGCAGTAGCAGCACCGATATCGGAAATCCACGACATCGATACTGGCAAGAAGTATATCATTGCGCCCGACAATCAGCCAGGCCCGGTAACGACAGCGCTCTATAATCGCTTGCGTGCCATTCAGCTTGGAGATGTCGAGGACACTCACAATTGGGTGACAATAGTAGAGTAATCACAGAGGTGCGCCTTCATGTGGGTGCGCCTGTGAAATGAATCAATATAAAAAGTGGGGCATGTCGGGACGAACCATTGACGTCCGATTGGCCCCGCTTGCTTTAGGTGACCTGCCATTAGGCTGATTGTCACTAAACCAGAATGCTGAAATGAAGAAGCTTTACCAGTCGATTATCGACAAATACTATCCTGAAGGAAGCCAGTTGCGGGGTTTGGTAGAGGCTCACAGCCGTCAGGTGGCCGACTTGTCGCTTGAGATAGCCAGTCGAAAGAATTTTGGATGCAATCCAGAGTTTGTTGAGAATGCTGCGATGCTGCACGATGTGGGAGTGTTTCTCACTCATGCCCCTGGCATATATTGCAATGGCACCGAGCCCTACTTGATGCATGGCATCCTTGGCGCGCGCCTTCTGCGTGATATTTCTCCCGACCTCGAACCGTATGCCCGGGTATGTGAGCGGCACATCGGGGTAGGGCTAACAGCCGAAGAAATCATCGGCCAGCATCTGCCCATCGTGCCGGTTGCCGATTATCTTCCGGAAACCATTGAGGAACAACTGGTGTGCTATGCCGACAATTTCTTCTCAAAGTC
Source organism: Muribaculaceae bacterium (assembly GCA_016292745.1). Taxonomy (GTDB): domain Bacteria; phylum Bacteroidota; class Bacteroidia; order Bacteroidales; family Muribaculaceae; genus SFRY01. Next base: position 6,125 of record JAEDFO010000040.1, read on the forward strand.
GCACATAGCGCCGGCTCGAAGTGTTGAGCAGGTGAGGTTGCAGATGAAACAATATGGCGAGGGGAGTGTGGCGCGACTTGAGGCAATGATATCACTTTTCGAGTAGTTTTAAGTAGGCATTGGTGTGGTTTTGTATTTATTATCTTTTTATATGCGGTGTCTGTCGCTACATTTGTGTATTTTTGTAGAATAATTTGTCAAACTGGTATTGAAGGATATTCGGATTTATATATTTTTCGTATTTGTGCTATGTGTTCTGCCGTGGCTTTTCACGGTGGGAGCACCCTTGAATACCCGAGACTCCGATAATCCGTTTGCAGTTGAGGATACCATAGCAGCCGATAGTGTGATCGGCCACGGTGAGGTGGCACCGCTGCAGGCCGATACCCCGATGTTGCCCGATTCTATTACTGTCCCGCTCGATTCGCTGATGCCCGATACTGCACTTACTGCTGTATTGCCCGACAGCGTGGTTGTTGTTGAGCGCGACTCTCTTGCAGTTGATACCAATGCACCCAAGCCGCGCTTTGTGAAAGAGTTTGTCGATTTGGAGAATGCCGTCGATTTCTCAGCAAAGGATTCGCTGGTGTTTTTTGGAAAGAACACAGCATTCATGTATGGCGACAGCAAGGTGAAGTATGGCACCATATCGCTTGATGCCGACGAGATACATATGGATATGCGCGACAACAATGTGTATGCCGTAGGCCGCCCAGATTCGACCGGCGAGATAATAGGCGATCCGGTGTTCAAGGATCCCAGCGGCGAGTATAACGCCAAGACAATGAAGTATAACTTCAAGAGCAAGAAGGGATATATCACCGATGTGGTGACCCAACAGGGTGAGGGATATCTTACGGGAGGTGTGACCAAGAAGATGGAAAACGACGAATACTACATAAAGTCGGGTCGCTACACTACTTGCGACGATCACGAGCATCCCCACTTCTATTTCCAGATTACAAAAGGTAAGGTGAAACCTAAGAAAAACATTGTGACCGGTCCTGTGTATCTTGTGCTTGCCGATGTGCCGCTGCCGTTGGCACTGCCTTTCGGCTATTTCCCCTTCAGCGACAAATATTCGTCGGGTGTGATTGTGCCTACTTTCGGCGACGACTACAACCGTGGCTTTTATCTGCGCGACGGGGGCTACTATTTCGCTATCAACGACAACATCGACCTCGCTCTCACCGGCGAAATCTATACAAAGGGTTCGTGGGGTATCAATGCGCGGTCGCAATATGTAAAGCGATACAAATTCTCGGGTAGTTTCGACTTGAGCTACCTGACCACAATCGAAGGCGACAAAGGCTCGTCGGATTATTCGAAGATGACTAACTTCAGGGTGAACTGGAGCCATTCGCAGGACTCGAAGGCCAACCCTAACATGACTTTCTCGGCCAGTGTGAACTTTGCCACCAGTGGTTATTCGCGTAACGACCTGAACAGCTACTATAACAGTTCGTTTACCGAGAACACCAAGAGCAGTACCATCAACATGACGTACAAGGTGCCCAACTCGAAGTGGAGTCTCTCTACCACCGCTAACATATCGCAGCGTACAGCCGACTCGACATTGACGGTGTCGTTCCCCAACATTACCCTGACGCTGTCGCAGGTGGCGCCGTTCAAGCGCAAACGTGCTGTGGGCAATGAAAAGTGGTATGAAAAAATAAAGCTTTCCTATTCCGGCTATTTCCAGAATTCGCTCACCGCCAAGCAGAACCAGTTCTTCAAGAAAAGTCTTGTTAAGGATTGGCGCAATGGTATGAAGCACTCAATGCCGGTGTCGGCCACATTCAACATCTTCAAGTATATTAATCTCACGCCAAGTGTGCAACTCAACGACAGGATGTACACCAGCAAGATTCGCAAGGCATGGGACCCAGATGCATCGCGCGAGATTGTGGTCGACACCTGCTACAGCTTCTATAATGTGTTCGATTTCTCGGCGTCGATGTCGCTCGATACCAAGATTTACGGATTCTTCCAGCCGTGGAAGATTTTCGGCGACAAGGTGAAGATGATACGCCATGTGATAACGCCAACCGTATCGTTCAGTGCATCGCCCGATTTCAGCTCGCCGGGATGGGGATATTACGGAAGCTATCAATACACCCAGAACGGTGAAATTATGCGCCGCAAATATTCCTATTTTCAGCACGGCATATTCGGTTCGGTGGGGCAGGGTAAATCGAGTTCGGTGAGCTGGTCGCTGGCCAACAATGTGGAGATGAAGGTGAAGAGCGACGACGACAGCACCGGAGTGAAAAAGGTGTCGTTGATAGAAAATTTCACTGTCAGCCAATCGTATAACTTTGCAGCCGACTCAATGAACTGGAGCAACATCAACACTTCGCTTATGCTGCGTTTGGTGAAAAACTTCAACCTTTCGTTGGCCGCCACATGGGACGTGTATACTTATCAGCTCGACAAAAACGGCAATCCGGTGCGTGTGAACGTTCCTCGCTGGAAGGCTGGCAAGGGTATAGGACGACTTTCGAGTACCGGCACATCGTTTTCGTACACATTCAACAACGATACTTTCAAGCGCAAGAAAGATAAAAACGACACAAAGGACAAGGATAAAGCTGAGAATGACGACCTCGATAAGTATCGAAATCAGAACGATGGCGTCACACGCGAGGACATGGATGAGGAGCCGGGCCACGACAATGGCATTGAGATGAACCCCGACGGCTATGCCAAGTGGGACTGTCCATGGAGTTTCACGGTCAACTATTCGGTGAACTACGGTTATGGCGCGTTCAACAAGAAGAAAATGGAGTATGACGGCAAGTTCACGCAGAATCTGAGCTTTTCGGGCAATATACGCCCCACCAAGAACTGGAACCTGAGCATGTCGGCCAGCTACAATTTTGATACGGGGAAGATAGCATATATGAACTGTAACATATCGCGCGACCTGCACTGCTTTACCATGACTGCCAGTTTTGTGCCGGTGGGTCCGTATAAATCATATAATTTCCACATAGCCATTAAGTCGGCAATGCTTAGCGACGTCAAGTACGATAAGCGCAGCAGTCTGCGCAACGGTACCGACTGGTATTAATCACATTTAGAAAGGATATCCGATTGCAATGTTCAGAGCCAATGAGTTCTTGAACGAAGTCATGTTGTAGTACCCCGACTTTCCGGTGTCGTAAGGCGCATGGATGCCAACACCAAGGTCGACGCGGGCAACGAGCATGTCGAGGTCGACGCGCAGACCGAAACCGGTGCCAAGTGCAAGTTGGTCGAAGAATTTCGAGCCATCGAGCACACCGCCGGGATAAATGCCGTCAGGGTCTTTGAGAAGCCATACATTTCCGGCATCGACGAAAACAGCACCCCGCAGGAAACTGATAATCGGAAATCTGTACTCCAGGTTGGCAATGAACTGGAACGAGCCGGAATGCAGATATTGTGAATTGTAGCCGTCGAGGTCGCGGAAAGAGCCGGGACCGAGCGATTTGATTCCGAACGCACGGATGGTGTTAGGACCGCCGGCATAGAAATCCTCGCCATAGGGCATATAGTCGGCATTGCCGTAGATGAATCCGGCACCCACCAGTGCACGAGCCACCAATGAATGCTGGTACCACAGTTTTCGGGTATACACCAGTTGCGATTGAAGTTTTACATACTGAGTGAAAGGCACCCCGAACAACTTTTTCGAGCCCACACCGCCGTCGTTGTTTCCGCAGAGACTCCAGATACCGGAAAGAAGATTTCCGGCTTCGGCGATGGTAGTCTGCCAGTTAATGGCGTTTACTTTACCTTTGCCGAAGGTACGGTCGAAAGTTAGGGTGTAGGAAATCTGAGGGATAAACACCGAGCGATGTGTGTAGTAGTCCCATGCAGCGTTAGTACCGTTGTCGGCCGATGAGGTTATGTCGTCGAGAGCTGAGTTGCGCAGGCGCTTTGAGTAAGTTATCTTCGGCAGTTCCAGTTCGTTGGTGATGTATCGGTTAGTTCGCCATTGGTATGTCAGAGCCGCTGATGTCTGGAGGAACTTCAGCGACGAAGGGTCGTTGTAGAAATTCACACCTACGGCAATCTTTGTCCAGTTGAGTTCGCGTCGAGAACGGGTAATCCATCGAGGAGCAAGAAGGCGCGGGAACGACAAAGTAGAGGTTAGACCGAGCTCGTAATAGTCGTTTTCCGAGCCGCTTCCGCCGGCCTTCCCAATTTGCCATTGGTATGAACCGGTTAGATCGAACGACAGTCGTTCACCGCCGCCAAACAGGTTGGAATGTGATACACCAGCTCTGATTCCAGGTCCGAGGTATCCGTTTGACTTGTAGGTGGCATTCAGTTCGAGCGAAGCCTCAAGGGGAGAGTCGAAAGTACAGTTTATAAACACATCAAGGGAATCCTGTCCTTCTGACAATGAATCGATAGGGGTAACATCGATATTTATCGAACGGAAAATACCCAGCCGCGACAGGTTGCTTTGGGTGCGGTTCATATCGCGTACAGAGAATGTTCGACCTTTGCGGAAAGTGATGCACGACGGCATCAGCGACGACCTGAGGCGTGATGGCTTCATTTGCACCACTAGCCCACGTTTGGTGAGCATAGAGTCGGGCGTGCCGCCACCGTTGGCCCGGTTAATTAAAGTGGTTACCGAGCGGGTGAAGTACTTGCGAGTGTAAGGCTCTTCGATGTTGTCAGCAAACTTCATCCTTATGTCGATAAGACCGTGCTCTACAGTACTGTCAGCCTCGAATTCAATGAAATCGGGACGGAAAAAGTAGTATCCGCGGTTTCGCAAAGTATTTGCAATATCGGTGCGGAGCTGGTTGAGCGAATCCACACAGAACACATTTCCCGACTTGAGATAGGTGGATTCAATGGCAAGTGAATCGACGAGCATCACCAGCGGAGAAGTGGCTTCCGGCAGCTGCACCGTGGCCATATGATAAGGTTCTGCTATGTTGATGTTGTAGCTTAGCCTCGCCTTTTTGGGATTTCGCTTGTCATAGATAATGTTGTAAGACGGCGACGAGGTGAAGAATCCGTTGTTGTCGAGAATCTCGCGCAACATCCGCATTCTCAGTTCGGGGCGCACAGTTGAAATCAGCACCGGTTCGCTTACGAGCATATTATAAAGCCATTTCTTGAATTTGCCGGTGTTTTCGTCGATGGTCCAGTTGTTATAAACCCAAAGACCTATTGGAAAAGGAGTTCTGACGTATGGCGAGAAAAGGGGATTGTTAGGGGCAACGTTCAGCGCCTCTTTTATCTGGTCGTTTACGCCATCGGGCAGATTAACTGAATCGGGCACGTTAACGGCAATTTTCTTCACTCCCGTGTAGAGCACCTCGTCGTCGGCCAGTCGTTTGGTGGTCGAGCAAGAGAGCATGCACACCAATGCTGCCGGAATGAATATTGCAATATATACCAGTTTTCGTAGAATCATTTCTTGGGTATTAATTTGTATCGGAAGTTGAAAAGGTCTTTGAGTGTGGTCAGCTTTCTGCGAATCACGAATGCCATACCGGTTTCGTTAACCTGAGTTTGGAATATGTTGTTGTCCGACATTCTGTTGAACAGTTTCAGCGACATTGAGCCTGACGGAGTGATGAGGTACTCAAACGAAACGTTGCTGAACAGGTTTTGGGCAATGCTGGTGTCGTCGGTAACATTCGAGTCGTAGTTTCCGCCTACAGTAACCTTAAACCGGTTGTCGAAGAGCGATTTCGATACTTGATATGAGTAGTTCATGCCGGTTGACGAGGATCCGTTGCCAGAATTGTATTCGTTGATTCCGAACGTGAGGTCGACACCTTTCACCATCCGTTGTGCCAGAGAATTTATCTGCGACGAAAGCACCGAATAGAGCATATTGGCGTTTGTAGCCATGGCCGAAGATGTCGCACCTGTGGAGTAGCTGTTATATAGCATCAGGTTGATGGCTTGGGTGGAGCGTTGTGCCGGCGAAAGGCTTTGCAGTTCCGACTGCACGGCACTGTTGTTGGGAGCCGATAGGTCAAAGGCAATATTCATGTTCGACAGTGTATTTGTCACTCTTGCCTCGATGTTGAAATTCACTCTCACCGGGTTCGAACCTTCAGTTGTAACCGTTGACGCCTGGGTGCCGTTTGCAATGATGTTGAGGGTAGGGTTGAGGATATCGCCGTTGAAAGCGATGTAGCTGCTATTGTCGAATGTGAAGTATTTTTCGGAAATGAATGGCGGGTTGTAGCGCACAAAGCCGTTGTTGATGTTGTATCGGCCGGTCATACGCATTTCACCAAGCGGATTCATTGAGAACGACAGGGCTCCGTCGCCTCTAACTTGTGCTTTGTTTCGGCCATCCGGGCTGATGTTGACATTTACCACGGCTCCCGATGAAATATTCATGTCGGCATTCAGGTTGAGTGCAAATTTCTGTTCAGATTCAATCGGCTTGATGTCTTCGTCGAGGGTATCGGCAAAACAAACGAACTTCACTACATCGGAGGCTTGCGTGCGTGTCAGCGAGCCGGCATCCTCCTGCAGCACGTATGTTACATCGGTCTTGGGCAGGAGCGTTAGGGCCGCTTTAACCGAAAGATCGCTCAGCCGTCCCGAGGCAGAAGCGTTGCACCCAACGAAACCTTTGCCGAACAATTGGCTCTTGGCTGTGTATTTGCTGTCGACCACCTGCACATTGTTGCCGTTGAATCGCAATCCAATGAGCGGATTCGACATGTTTGCAATGTCGATGGTGCCGTTGATGAGCAATGGGTCGCCGCTGTTGCCGCGGATGCCGAAATTGTTGAATGTGATGAGGTTTTCCTTTACAGCCACAGGCACATCATCGAATTTAAGGCGGCTTCCGAATACCGGAATCTCGACGCGTGTGGAGTCGAACATAAGTTCGCCGTTCAGATTTGGAGTTTCCATGGTTCCTGTCATCGACATCTCGCCGTTAAGGTATCCGCCTAATTGCAGCATCGATTCAGGAAGGAACGGATTGGCTACAGTGAGCGGGAATTTGTCGAGCGACAGCCTCAAATCGTATGGCGATGTTGCTGTGGTGTCGTTTATCGAGCCGGCAACGGTGATGGCATTGTGCCCGTTGATGGCCACGACAGCCTGGGCTTCGTTTTTACCTGATTGCGGGTTGATGCCAAGGCCGAATCCCACTTCAACATTGCCAAGAGTCTTTCGATTGTAGAGAATATCTGCCAGCGAGAACGTACCGAATCCGGTGAGCATGCCGTTGCTGTTGTTTATGTTGATATCTGTGTTGAGCCTGCCGTTCACCTCGGGAAGCCACGGCGCCATGTTGAGCCATTCGCCAAGGTTTATGCCTTTGGCCGTAACAATCAGATCTTCGTGGAGAGTATCGCTCACATGCTTGGTGTACATAGCCAAGTATCCGGCATCGCTCTCAAGGTTCACATTGGCATCGATATGCGATGAACCGAGGTTGTATTTTATGTAGTTGTCGGGATTCAATGTCCATTTGCGGAATCCGATAATAGGATTTTCGGGGAATAGGGTCATTCGCACATCGTCGCCGTCGATGCTGGCATCGGCACCGAAGTAGAATCCGGGAACACCGTTGCTGTTGGTTTGATAGAGCAGCATGTTGGCGTTATTGTCGGCGAGTGTACCTGTGACAAACGACGATGAGAACTGGTCGAGATTGCCTGGTCGGTTGTTCACCTTTGCCATATACACAAAGCTGTTGTCCTCTTGATAGCCACGAATCGATATAGTGTCGAGAGTGGTTGCTCCCATTCTGAAATCGTAGGCATCTGCATCGGCATGCATCAGACTGTCCTTGCCGATATTGAAATCGATTGAGTCGAAAGTAATGTCGCTGTAACGCAGATAACGGCTTATGCAGTTGTTTTTTGCGAGCCGGCCGTAAAGATTGAATTCCGGCAGGCATTGGCTGATGGCATCGATGTTTGCCCGTCGTGACACGAGTTGCGAATCGAGCTCGGCTGCAAGCAGAGAAAAGCGAGGAGTTATATCCAGCAACCGCTCGTTGGCCGTCAGTGACAGTACCATATCGCCTTCTGAGGCTTTGAATTGTGTCGATGTGGAGTCGGCAACGAATTTCATGTCGATTTGCTTTGCCGACAGTTTCTCGTTTCCGATATTAACGGAGAGCCCGGATATTGTGGCAATGCAGTCATAGAAGCCGTTCGGCAGGTCGATGATGCCATTGGATTTGATGTCGGCGGCAACTGACAGCGAATCGGCTGACAGAGCAAGACGACGCATGTCGAGCGCCCCGATTTCTGACGAAAGATTATAGTTCAGGCAATCGCCGTCGATTGAGCCATCAATATTAGCCGAAATGTCGGCTATTCTGTTTGGTGATGCCAAAGCAATTGCAAACTGCGAATCGTGGAGTGCGGCATTTGCAGTGATGTCGGTAAACTTGTGGAAATTATACCACAGACTGTCGACTACGAGCGAAGCATCGAGCGAAGTGGAAGGTGAAAATAAGTCGAATCCTCGACCTGAGGCCCCTATTGATGCGGTGAGCGAGCCAAATGGATAATCGCGCAGGAATGCGTCGATGGGGAAGGCTGAGGTGTTGACAGCCAGGTCGTAAGCCTCATTATTCATATTCATGGAACCTTCAACGGCCAAAGTGCCGTCGAGAGCGTGAATGGCAACATCGGGTGATACAACATCGCCGTTGAGTCGCAGTTTGCCCTCGGCCTTTAGTCCAGGGATACTTATTATTGAAGCCGTGGGTTCACTGAGTAATGCCTTCTTGTATCGTTCAGCATTAGGAATATTGCCGTTAAATGCCAGCGATATGTTCCGTTTGCTTTCCGACGTCATGTTTCGTGCGCGTCCTTTGGCCCGCAATGATGCAAGGGGCAATGCCGACAGCGATAAACTGTTGAGCACTATGTCGCCAACACTGCCGTTGGCATCAATGTCGGCAACAATAGGGTTGAGTGCCGACAAGTATCGGGCTATGTCGGGAAATGCCATTGAAATATCATCGGGTGCTATCACTGCATTGGCTTTGATGGCGATGGCTGCAGCGTCGGCAAGTTCAAGGGCTTCGGCATCGGCAGCCATGTTTGCTGTAACCGACGATCCGGTGGTGACAATTTGCAGCGAATCGCATGATATTGATTCGTTGGAGAATTTGAATAGCACCGACGCATCTGAAACAGTGAGCCCGCAACGTTCGGTAGCGGTAAGGTGCTTAAGCGGCACTATCACTGATGTGCCACGGTTATAGAAGTCGGCGATATCGAATTCGATGCCTGTGCAGCTTATATGATTGAAATCCAAACCTTTGGCAGGGACGCTGCCAGCTATGGCATATGTGGCATTGGCATTGCGAAGCCCTATCTCCGATGCTGTTACTGTCCATTGTACCGTATCGTAAGGTGTCTCCGCTGCTGTTTCGGGCAATGGCGGCAGTGTGGCGAGCATCTGCTCAGTTGGTGTGAAATATGCAACATCCAAGCCGTCAACCAGCAACTTCTTGGCGTTTACTTTGCGTGTGACGGTATTTACCACACCATTGTTAAGCGTGGCGCAGCCTATTACAGCCGAGAGTGAATCGATGGTAGGGAGCATCGTCATTCGGTATGCTACATTCTTCAAGGCGATTCCGTGTGCGGTAATCAGCCATGGCTCAGTGGCAGCAGTGTCGGGCTCTTCAGCCTTCTGCCGATACATATCGAAGTCAATTGTTATGTCGGCACCATCTACTATGGCTTCGCCGATTGCGATTGCGTTTTTCGACAGCGACAGCGAAGATTCCTTTAGTGAACACTTGTCGATTGCGGCTATTATGGAGAGGGTAGAATCGGACAGCAGCGAACTGTATCGCGCTTTTTCGGCAGTGATGGTCTCGGCCTCGATTCGAAGCGTCAGCAATGGCAGCACGGCAATGTCGGCCTCGAGCCTCCCGGCTTGTATCATTGTGTCGGCCGGTGCAGTGATAACTGTGACGTCGGTGAGCGATACTGTCAGCGGGAAATCTATGTCAAGCGATGATGCTGTAATCTGCCAGCCAGTCGATTCCGAAGCTATGGCAGTGGCGATGTCCTTCACATAGCTTGAAACCGCAGGAATGTAAAGTGTGAAAGGCAATGCCAATATCGTGAGCAGCAGCGCTGCCAATACCCGGACCACAATGCGCCAAACGTTCTTCTTTTTATGTTGAGTGTCGTCAGCCAATAGAGGAATTTATTAATATGAGATTAACAACAAAAACACCGGATGGTTCAGCAATCATTTTTCCTTATACGACGGCAACAGGAGTCGAACTATCCATCGAGAGGTAATCATTGCCACAAGTGTACCAATCACATCGGCCACAAGGTCGTCGAGCGCACCGGTTCGCCCGGCTTCCATTATTGATTGAAGCAGCTCGGTCAGCATGCCCACCACAAAGGCTGCTGCCACTATAAGGCGAAGCTGCAGCGTCGGCAGTTCAGTGGATTTAGTAATCTTTGCAGTATCGAAAGCCATAGCCCATACCAAAAAAAAGAACATAATGAAATGTATCACCTTGTCCATGTGCGGAAACATGAATTCTGGGTCGATTTCCACCGGATTAGGTGTGAGCGTGGCATATAGAATGAGTGCCAGTACAATTGTTGTGGGACCTCCAGTCGGGAATTTGAGAAAGAATTTCATAATAATTAAATTAAAGTGATGACAGGAAGTGCTCGAGCTCGGTAACTGTGAGTTTCAAGCGAATGGTGGCATCTTTTGCCACCGATATGTTGCCTGTTTCTTCAGATACAACAATCGATACAGCATCGCACACTTGTGTGATGCCAAGCGCAGAGCGGTGGCGCAGCCCAAGGTTCCGAGGCAGCGATGAGTCGTGCGACACTGGCAGGATACATCCGCATGCTGATATCTTGTTGTGCGATATTATCATTGCACCGTCGTGCAGTGGACTGTTCTTGAAGAATATGTTCTCAATGAGTCGGGCATTTATCTTGGCATCGATGATGTCGCCCAGCCGCTCGTATTTGTCAAGTGAGTGCTCGCGCTCAATAACTATCAGCGCGCCGGTTTTTTGCTTAGACATGCTCATGCATGCACGCACGATGGGCATAATCCATGCTTTATCGTCGGTCTCAACGTCGTTGTGCTTGTTGAAGAACCGCCTTATTGCCCTCCAGTTCTTGTGCGAGCCAAGCCCTACGAGAAACCGTTTTATGGGCTCCTGGAACAGAATTACGAAAATTATGAGGCCAATGTTCATCACCTTTCCCAATATGGTGCCGATGAGCCGCATCTCGAGAATCTCGCTTGATACAACCCACACCACAATGAACGCCAGCACTCCGATAAAAATGTTCAGCGACCCCGATTCCTTCATCATCTTGTAGAGGTAGAAGAGCAAGAGTGCTACTAGAAGAATGTCGATTATGTCTTTTATCCCGAATTCAATCATTGTGGTATCAGTATGCGTTAGTGATGAATGTTGCCACGTCACGGGCCTGAACTGCAGACGCTACGTCGTGAACGCGGATTATGTGGGCACCGGCCATTATGGCGGCTGTGTTGAGCGCTATGGTTCCGGCGAGGGCATCAGCTGGCGTTATGCCAAGTGGCTTGTAGATCATCGATTTGCGTGAAATGCCTACCAGAATTGGCAACCCGAGTGCATGGAATTCGTCGAGGTGAGCCATCAATTCATAGTTTTGCTCAACATCCTTGCTGAACCCGAATCCTGGGTCGATTATAATGTCGGATACTCCCATTTGTGTAAGTGTCGATGCCTTGAATGCAAGGTCTGCAATGATGTCGGCAAGCAAGTTGTCGTATTTGGTGAGCGATTGCATTGTCGACGGTGTGCCACGCATGTGCATCAGTATATATGGCACTTTAAGTTCGGCCACAGTTGAAAACATCTGCTCGTCGAGAGTGCCTCCTGATATGTCATTGATTATGAGCGCTCCGTATTTATCGATACATTGGCGGGCTACCGACGCCCTGAATGTGTCGATTGAAATGGGATATTCATCACCGGCAGCTTTACGAACGGCTTCAATGCCTTGGCTTAGGCGGCGGAACTCTTCTTCCGGCGTGACATCGTCGGCACCCGGACGCGATGAGTAGCCACCTACGTCGATGATCTCAGCACCTTCCGCTACCATCTGCTCGGCTCTCCTGGCACTGGCTTCGTCCGATTGGCAGCGACTTCCGGCATAGAACGAGTCGGGCGTGACGTTTAGAATCCCCATCACCCAAGGACGTTCAATAAAATGGAGCTTACCTCCTATGTTTATGCTGAATTTCTCGAATTTTTGCATATCGTTACATTATATTATGCGAAATTACAATTTCAAATCATCATTTACAAGAATCCACTCAAAAAGGTTGACCTACCCCTGGCTATAATCTTGTCGCAACTATTTGCCGTGAGGGGCATATGTCGATTAAATGCGTGTTTTGGTGCGATGGAGTTGCATATTTGCCGGAAATTTGCATAATTGCATTTTAATAAAATTATGTAACTATGTTCAGGTCAATGGTTTCGGCAATTTTGTTTGCCATAGCAGCAGTGTCGACATCGGCGCTTTACAGCGACGAACTCCAGAATTGCAGAATTGCAGCGAGGTGACAGTATATACCACCGAAGGCGATATTGTGCTCTCGCTGTACAACGATACTCCGCTCCACCGCCGTAATTTCCTCGATAATGTGGAAAGTGGAGTTTACGACGGACGTACGTTTAACCGCGTAGTCGAGGGCTTCGTAATTCAATGTGGCGAAGAGGAGGATGCCGATGTTATTCCGGCCGAGATTAGATACCCCAAGTATTTCCATCGCCGAGGCGTGTTGGCTATGGGTCGTTGCACTGCCGATGAGCAACGTGAACTGAAGAGTTCGAAGGAACAGTTCTACATTGCATGCGGTGTGGTGACCGATTCGGCCGATATCAATCGTCAGGAGGAGATGATGATGAAGCGAAACTATGGCCGATATGCCATGGACACCGCTGTCTGCGATTATTACCTGAGTAATCGTGGTATACCGGCTCTTGACGGTGCTTTCACAATCTTTGGCGAGGTTAAGGATGGACTTGATGTGGTTGTGCGCATAGAACACGTCCCAACCAACGACGAGCGACCGCTCACCGATGTGACTGTGTTGAAGGCTATTGTAACTAAAGATGCCGATACAGGCGGCTGGGCATGCATGGCTTCGTATGCCGATGCATTCTGTTTGGCAGGTGACGTGAAACCGCACATAAGTTTCGATGGCGATTCTCTTTACACAATCCACGATTGGTATGGTGTGAAGGGTTATGATGTGTGTTTCCGGGTGACGTCGGTTAACGATTCTTCGGTAATCGACGTGGTGAATGCCGATATGGAGCGCGACGGGTATTATTATGTGAAGACTGGTTTGCCTGACAAGCCCATCGCTACCATTTATCCAGGACTTTTTGCCGGTACTAACACCATTTGCTCAGGATTCCGCGGCAATGCAGATGGTGGCACTGTGTGGGCCTATACATATCTTTATACTCCCGACCGCCGCTGGTGTGGTGGCCATTTGTATAAACTGATGTCGGGCGATAGCCGTTCCGGCAGGTTGCACTTTAGGATGACAGCCTACAGCAACGATGATGCTATTGTGGGTAAACCTGATTCAGAGTATGTATTTACTTGGTAGCCTAACTTATATGAGCCCATATATGAATATTGTTATTATAGCTGTTGGTGCGATGAAGCGCATCAGGAACACAATAATCTTGAATGTGTAAACTTTCACACTGCCGTTGTTGGTGAGCTGGTTCCGCAAAAATGTCCGGTCAAGAAACCATCCTACGAATATCGAGAACATAACGCCTCCAACAGGCAGAAGTATGTTTGATGACACAAAGTCGAACAGGCTGAAGACGGTCATTCCAAATATGGTGAGGTCGGATAGCACGCCAAACGACAATGCGCAGATGATTCCGAACACCACTGCTATTGTGGTGGAAATCACAGCTGCTTTATTGCGGCTCATCGAATATTCTTCCGAGAAGAATGCTATAGATATCTCGCTCATTGATATTGTTGATGTTATCGATGCGAAGAACAGAAGTAGGAAGAAGAGCACTGCCCACACATACCCACCGGGCATTTCGGCAAATATCGACGGGAACACTTCAAACACGAGCTTTGGTCCCTGTTCGGGCTGCACACCATACGAGAATACGGCACTGAACACTATCACTCCGGCAAGCACTGCCACAAGAGTGTCGAGAAGTGCTATTGTAGTGGCACTACGCACCAGTCGCACATCGTCGCTGAAGTACGATGAGTAGATGAGCATGCAGCTAAGTCCAAGACTGAGCGAGAAGAATGCCTGTCCCATTGCGCCGAGTATCACCGACGGCGTTATTTGGCTAAAATCGGGCAGGAAGAAGAAAGTAAGACCTTCAGCAGCACCCGGTAACAGTACACCGTTTATACATAGTGCCACAAGTATGAATGCCAGCATCGGCATCAGTGTGTTCGACACTCGTTCGATGCCTTTCTGGACGCCGCGGCTCACTATCAGATGGTTGATTGCAAGAAACAGCACGGTCCACATCACTGGGCGGAACGTCGACGAACAGAATGCCGAGAAGCGTGTTGAGGCGTGCGAGGCTGCAGTGGGGTCGGTTAGTGTGCCGCTGATGGCTTGGAAAAAATATTCAAGCACCCAGCCTGCTACAACTGAGTAGAAGCTGATAATCATCAGTGACGCCAGAATGCCGGTGTATGAGCAGAAGTGCCACAGACGAGACGAATGCAGTTGCTTGAAGGCGCCGCGAACGTTCTTGTGGGTGCCGCGACCCATAACAAATTCGGCACACAGCACCGGAACTCCTATTATAAACACACACATCAGATACACCATCAAGAATGCTCCGCCACCGTGGGTGCCGGCTTCGTACGGAAATCGCCATATGTTGCCCAGCCCTACAGCCGAACCTACTGTGGTGGCTATCACTCCTATTTTTGTCGCAAATTGTGCTCGTTGCTTCATAATTGTTCTGTTTTTGGTGTCGATTATTCTTCTATCACTGGCAGTTCTGGCCCTGTTTGCCTGTCGGGCGGTAGCCCTTTTGCCTTCTTGCTTTGTGGGGCGGTATGTTCGGTTTTCCCGGCTATGCTGTCGATGACAATTCTGGCCGAGTCGATGCTCATCGGTGCTGTTTCGCCTTTGGTAAACTCCGACGGCGCGCCGATGGGCTGGTTGCAGCGGTTTATAGCTACAAATGCTATGGCAACAACGATTACTATCGCTGCCGCCAGTGCAAGTCCGGTCCGTTCCCCTTTGTTGATGCTCAGTTTCATTGGCTTATAGCAGTTGTGAGAACAATATAAACACTATAAGCAACGGAGCCACAAAACGTATTGAGAACAGCACCATCGGGTAGGCGAAGCTGCCGAATGTGCCGTGGTTTGTAAGTTCGTCTTGCAGATATCGCCGTGGAAGCACCCATCCAACGTAGATGCATCCCACAAAAGCACACACCGGTAAAAGTAGGTTGGTGGCGGTGGAGTCGAGAAAATCGAATATTGTCATGCCCAATATCGTTATGTCGGCCCATGGCCCTATCGACAGCGAGCATATTGTGCTGACCACAAACAGCGGAAGCATTACCATCAGGCATGCCTTGGCTCGGCTCAACTTGAAACGGTCCTGAAGCAGAAGTATCACCACTTCGCCGAGCGAGATGGTCGATGTCAGTGCGGCAACGGCCAGAAGCAGAAAGAACAGCGTCGACCAGAACGCGGGCTGCTGCATCCTCATAAACACTTCCGGTAGGGTGATGAATATCAGCGCGGTGCCTTTCAGTGTGTCCGAGCCTCCGTTGAGCCCGAACGATGTCACTGCTGGAAATATTATAAGACCCATCAGCAATGCCACCAGAAAGCCCAGCGACGACACTGTCACCGCGGTGCGCGTTAGCTTGGTGTCTGAAGGATAGTAGGCTGAGTAGGTCACCAGGATTCCCATGCCGAGGCTTAGTGAGAAGAAGGCTTGCCCAAGGGCGCAGCTCAGCGCCTGCCCGTTTATCTTGCTGAAGTCGGGCAACAGAAAATATTCCACTCCCTCGGCGGCTTTGGGCAGATTCAGCGCCACGCAGCAGAATATCACCAGTATCACGAACAGCAGCGGCATCAGTATGTTCGACATCTTCTCCACGCCCTTGTTCACTCCTTTTATCAATATGCCCATGTTCAGAATTATCATCACCCAAGTCCAGAACACTGGCTTGTACGTGGTGGCTATCATGTCGCCCATCTTCTCGGCAAATGGCGCCGTGCCGTCATACAGTTCGCCGGTGAGCGAATGCCAGAAGTATTCCACAGTCCATCCGGCTACTACCATATAATATGATAATATAAGGTACGAGGCTATCACGCCGAGCCAGCCGTTCAGATACCATGGCCGCCCGGGCGTGAGCTTGTGATACACTGTCACCGAGTCGGCGTTGCCGCCGCGCCCCAGCGAGAATTCGCTCAGCATCACTGGTATGCCGAGTATGAACACACACGCCAGGTATAGCAGCAAAAATGCGGCCCCGCCATTCTCCTGGGCCGCATTAGGAAATCGCCACACGTTGCCCAGCCCTACCGCCGAGCCTACTGTGGCTGCTATTAGCCCTATCTTTGATCCGAATTTTACCTTGTTCGACATTTTTCTATCGTTTTTCTTCCTTTTCTGCCGTTTCGTTTGCGCTATTTCGCTGTCTTGCGGCTTTTCGTTGCAAAATTACTACATATTTCCCTGTTTTCGTCATAATTTATTACATTTTATTGCGATTATGCTCATATTTATTGCTTTTCCAGTCGCAGTTGCTTAATAGCCATCGATTTTGCGTTGGTTCTGCTTGCGGCATAGGTGTGGTT
>JAEDFO010000002.1 GCA_016292745.1 Muribaculaceae bacterium
AATGTAATGAATTAATTCTGTAATTATATAATTTTTTCCGTAAAATCGGTGTGGTCTGATTATTATATGATTAAATTGGAAAATGCAAAACGACCGATTTCTGTAACCGATTCGGGGATGGTTATCGAAGAAAGTGATGTACAATAGTAAAATGCATTCTTGCCAATATATTTAGTGCTATTGGGAATGTATAATGCTGATAATCTTAAGCAACCCATAAATGCTCTATCTCCAATTTTTTTAACTCCTTCATAAATCGTAACAGCTGTCAAAATTCCTTGACCAATAAATGCGCTTGCTCCAATCTCGGAAACGGTATACGTTTTCTCATTATAAACCACATTAGATGGAATGACAATACTTGTATAACCAGCCTCTCCCTTTACAAGGGTGACAGTTGAACTGTCAGAATTGATGTTGTAATCTTGAAAATTTAGAAATAGATATTGTGGTTAGGCATGAAAAAAAAGTGGTGGCAAGTGATACAATTTCTGATTAGTTTATTAAATTTGTGCCACTAAAACTATTATTTATTATGCTTAACAAGAAAGTTGAAGATGCATTGAATGCACAGATTAATGCCGAGATGTGGTCGGCATATTTATACCTGTCGATGGCAGCTCATATGCACGATGCCGGTCAGTCGGGTATGGCAAAATGGTTTGAGGTTCAGTTTAAGGAAGAGCAGGACCATGCTATGATTTTCTTTAATTATGTGATTTCACGTGGCGGAAAGGTTGAGCTCAAGGCTATCGATGAAGTTCCAACAAAGTGGGATTCGGCTTTGGCCGTGTTTGAAAACACTTTGGAGCACGAGCGTAAGGTGACAAGCCTCATCAACAACCTCTATGCTGTGGCTACTGCTGAATGCGACTTCGCTACCCAGAGCATGCTCAAGTGGTTTATCGACGAGCAGGTTGAAGAAGAAGAGAATGCTCGTACCATTATCGACAACCTCAAGATGATTAAGGACAACGGCTATGGCCTGTATATGCTCGACAAGGAGCTGGGTGCTCGTGTTTACACTCAGGCATCTCCTCTTGCCGGCAAATAATCTATTCGTTTTTTAATCAATTGCGGCGGACCTCTATCTGAGACCCGCCGCAATGTTGTTTATATCCGTTATCCGGACTATTAAATGCCGAATTCTTTCTTTATTTCAGCAAGCTTGGCAACAGCCTGGGCATTAACTGCGTCGAAGTCGTCGATGCTGTTCATCTTACCCTTCACTTCGATGTAGAACTTGATCTTTGGCTCTGTTCCTGAAGGACGAACCGATACCTTTGTGCCATCGGCCGAGTAGAACTGGAGCACGTTGCTTGTTGTGGGCATGTCGAGGGTCGATTTGGTGCCTGTGGTGCAGTCGGTGCATTCAAGTGATGCGTAGTCCTTTACGGTAATCACCGGAGAACCGGCAATTGACTTTGGAGGATTGTTGCGAAGTTCCTTCATGATGGCCACAATCTCTTCGGCACCGCTTTTGCCTTTGCGAACGAGCGATACACCTTCCTCTTTCGAGAATCCGTATTTCAGATAAATGTCCTTGAGCATCTGGTACATGTTCAGGCCTTTGTCCTTAGCCCATGCAGCAATCTCAGCCATGATGGAGATGGCCGAAACCGAGTCTTTGTCGCGGACGAAATCCTCGGCGAGGAAGCCAAAGCTTTCTTCGCCGCCACCAAGATAGCGCATCTTGCCCTCAAGCTCTCTGATAACGGCTGCAATCCACTTGAATCCGGTGAAGCAGTCATACATTATAATACCTTGAGCATCGGCGATGGTCTTTATAAGGTCGGTGGTTACGATGGTCTTGACAATGTATTCCTTGCCGGTGATAAGACCGAGCTCTTTGTTGCGGGTCATGAGGTAGTTGAGGAAAATCAACTGAATTTGGTTGCCGTTGATAAGCACGAATTCGCCCTTGTCGTCGCGGATAACAACGCCAACGCGGTCGGCATCGGGGTCGGATGCCATTACAATGTCGGCATCTGTTTCTTTGGCCTTGGCGATGGCCATAGCCATTGCTGATGGCACTTCAGGGTTGGGCGATTCCACTGTCGGGAAGTTGCCGTCGGCCACATCCTGTTCGGGAACATGGATAATGTTGGTGAAGCCGAAATTCTTAAGCGAGGCAGGTATAAGGTCGCGTCCGGTGCCGTGGATAGGGGTGTACACAATCTTCAGGTCGTGGTGGCGCTTGATAACCTCGGGGCTGAGCGAGAGGGTCTTGATGCGAGCCAAATACTTGTCGTCGATATCCTTGCCTATGATTGTAATCAGTTCGGGGTTGGCTTCGAACTTTACTTCTTCGATGCCTGAAATCTTGTTTACATAATCGATGATGTTTACATCGTGAGGGGCGATAATCTGTGCGCCGTCGTTCCAGTAGGCCTTGTAGCCATTATACTCTTTCGGGTTGTGCGAGGCAGTGATGTTCACACCGCTCTGGCAGCCGAGTTCGCGTATTGCAAACGAGAGTTCGGGAGTGGGGCGGAAGCTTTCAAACAGGTATACATGGATTCCGTTTGCCGAAAATATGCCCGCAACGATTTCGGCAAATTTGCGGCTGTTGTTTCTTACGTCGTGGCCAACGACAACACTAATCTGGTCGAGGTCGGCAAATGCAACTTTAAGGTAGTTCGACAAGCCTTGGGTGGCTGCGCCCACAGTGTATTTGTTCATGCGGTTGCTGCCGGCACCCATGATGCCACGCAATCCGCCGGTTCCGAATTCGAGGTCGCGATAGAATGAGTCGATAAGTTCATTTTTGTCTTCGCTTTCGAGCATGCGTTTTACTTCAGCCCGTGTTTCGTCGTCGTAACCTTCGCCAAGCCATTGGTTGGCTTTCTCGGTTACCGATTTTAACAAGTCTTTATCGTCCATATGAAATTGTTTTTATGAGTTTTCACTATTAATAAGCAAAAATATAAAATTCTGATTAATATACCAAATAGGAGCGGCTTTTTGACCAATAACTGTTGAGATGAAAAAGCCGCGGCACATTCCGCAAGAGCTGTTTGGTGGATGTGCCGTGGCTTAAATAGGTTAACGAAATAAGTTTAACGTTTCAATCCGATGCGCTTGAGTATGAGCACGCATTTACGGTTGTTATCGAGCAGTTCGATTGTTTCGCTCGATTCGGCCTTGAAGTGCTCGGCCTCTTCCAGCGCTACCAGCAAAGCTGTTTCGGTGGCCATGTTTGGGCAAGCCTTTCGTGTTGAGATTATCTGAGAGAACTGGATGGCGTTTTTCTTCTTTGGGTCGAGTGAGATGGAACCGTTAATGAGGTTGCATCCCGAGTTGCCGTGAAGTTTGCCTTCCGGAATGTCGATAACCAGGCGGATGTTTTCGTCGTCGATAGCATTTCCGTCGATTTCTGTTACAGTCCATGTGCCGTTAAGCAGCGACAGGTTGTGATTGCGCAATGTCATGATTGGATTGTGCTTTTTATCGCGGAGCACCAGCATCTGAATCCCTTTTTCCTTGGTGATTGTAAACGAAGTGGTGTTGCCAATGGCTTTGCTAATCTGAGCCTCGGTCTTGTTGTTGCATTCGGCAAGGGTGGTAATCATGTTGCCGAATTTCAGACTGCCGTTTTCTTCAACTGAGAACCCTCCGTTGATGTAATTGCAACCGTTGTTGCCGTAGATGCGGTTGTTCTCGGAGTCGAAAGTGAGGTACGGCATTGTGTAGAAGTTCACTTTTGTGCCGTAGGCGTTGATAATGGTCCATTCACCGTCGAGCGATTTCTTGTCGAGGACGATTGGAGCCGAAGAACTTGACACAGAGTCGGTTGATGCCGGTTCGTACGAGGCGAAGCCGTCATCGGTAGTAGTTGATTTCTTGAATAATGAGCAGCTGCTTGCTGAAATTAATAAAGTGCTAAATGTAATTACTGTAAACTTGTTCATTATTAAACTGTTGAGTTGATTTTATTCGTTGTCGGGAGTGTCCCATCGCTTTCTCACCGGATATTTGGTGGTGTGGACCAAAAGTCGGAGCGATGTGCTGTAGGTGAAGTATGCCCAGACCCAGTTGATGAGCACGTTGAGCTTGTTGCGCATGCCCAGAAGCGATATCAGGTGGATAAACATCCAAATCATCCAGGCGAGACGTCCGAACAGGTGGATGTGCTTCAGATCGGCAACGGCGCGGTTGCGTCCAACGGTAGCCATCGACCCCTTGTCGTTATATTCGAATTTCGATGTGAATTCGTGACGGTTGAGGTTGCCGGCAAGGTTCACTGCTTGCTGAATTGCCACCTGTGCCAGCTGAGGATATCCGCGTTTATGCTTCTCGGTGGTCATCAGAGCGATGTCGCCAAGAGCAAACACATCGTCGCATCCGGCCACTCGGTTATATTCGTCGACAATGAATCGGTTGCCTGGTCCGAAAGTCTCGGGAGCGAATCCTGAGATGGTTTCGCCGGTGATACCTGCTGTCCATATAACGGTCTCGCAATAAATTTGTTCGCCGTCAGAAAGGGTTACAATATTGTTCTCGTAACTGGTCATTGTGCGCTCAAGGCGAACGTCGACCATCAGGTGCCCAAGATATTCGTAGGCTTTTTCCGAAGCCTGTGGACTCATGGTGCGCAGCACTCGGTCGGCGCCTTCCACGAGGATAATCGAGATGTCGTCGCGGCGAATCTCAGGATACTCGCGCGAGAGGAGATATTTCTTCATTTCACCGATGGCTCCTGCCACTTCAACGCCTGAAGGACCGGCTCCCACCACAACGAAACTCAGCATCCTACGACGGTCCGACGGACTTTTGCACAAGCATGCGCGCTCCATGTGGTCGAGAATCTCGTTTTTCAGACGCATAGCCTCTGAAGCCGACTTGAGAGTAAACACCGATTCGCGCAACTTGTCGTTGCCGAAGAAGTTGTTGGTGGTTCCGGCGGCAATTATCAGTTTGTCGTAGCTCGTGGTGCCATATTGGGTAGTGATGGTCTTGTTGACAGTGTCGACGCATTTCACATGGCCCATTTTGAAGTCGACATTCTTCATTTTTCTTATTTCTCGGCGGAATGGGAACGAGATGCTACCCGTGTCGAGACCTGACGAAGCAATTTGGTAGAATAGAGGAGGAAACGAGTGGAAATTGTTGCGGTCGATCAAAGTGATGTCGTACAATTTCTTGTCAAGGTGTTTGGCTACGTTGAGCCCTGCAAATCCGCCACCAACGATAACTATGTGCTCTTTTTTCTCATTTGTCGGTGTCATGATGATTCAGTTTTTATTTAAGTAAATGTTAGTAGTTTTAATTACGCTTCAAAAATAGAAATATTTCTTTATATAACCTAATAATTGAGCAAATCTTTTTCGGAAATTTTTCTTTAATTACTTGCGCTTGCTGCGGTTGCGAAACTTGGCGGAATTGAGCGACTTTATATGTTTTAACCGAATAATAATGTGTGCTTGTGCTGATTTAATACCAATTTGTAAATTATAATATATAATAATGTAAAAAAAACACTACCTTTGTCATTGGTAAGTTTATCAAAGATAGAATATTTAATTAATGAATAATTTCTTTAATAAAATAAATAGGTCGATTCTTGCTTTATTGTCAGTGGTTTCGTGCCTGGCCTCAGTGGCACAAATCAACACCAATCAGGTGATGATTATTGGCCGCAATGCCCTCTATTTTGAGGATTATCTGCTTTCAATTCAATATTTTAACCAGGTGATACGAGTGAAACCATATTTGGCCGAGCCGTATTTTTATCGCGCTGTAGCAAAGCTTTCGCTCGAGGATTATCGTGGAGCCGAGGAGGATTGTACACTGGCCATTGAGCGAAACCCGTTTATTGTCGATGCCTATCAGGTGCGTGGCATTGCCCGCCAGACACTCAAGAACTATCGCGGTGCCATCGACGACTACTCTAAAGGCCTCGAACAGTTGCCCGAGCATAAGGTGTTTCTCATCAACAAGGCCGTGGCTGAAGAGCAGATTGAGGAATATGATGCATCGGAAAACACTTATAAGCGGCTTATTGAGCTTTATCCGAATTACGAGAACGCCTATCTTGGCCGTTCGCAGCTGTATCTGTCGCTTGGCGACACCGTAAAGGCCCTTGCCGATATCGACAAATGCATTTCCATCAACAAGAACAATTCGTCGGCCTATGTGATGCGTTCCGACATCACCACAAAATTCAAGAAAGACTATAAGGCGGCGCTCGCCGATATGGACGATGCCATAAAGCTCGAGCCTCACATTGCCAACTATTTCATCAACCGCGCATTCCTAAAATATAACCTCGACGATTATTTCGGTGCCATGGCCGATTACGACTATGCCATCGACCTCGATCCGTCGAATATTACCGCCCGATTCAACCGTGGTTTGCTTCTCACTGAAGTGCAAGACAACAACAAGGCTATCAACGACTTCACTTATGTGCTCGATGCCGACCCCTCGAACATCATGGCGCGATATAACCGTGCTGAGCTCTTCACCCGAATAGGACAGTACAGCCGTGCTGTATCCGACCTCGACCAGGTGATAGCAAAGGTTGACAACATGCCCGGGCTATATTACGCCCGAAGCGAATGCAAACGAAAAATGGGCGACTTGAAAGGTGGAGAGGCCGACTACAACAAGTCGCGCGACATGAGCAAGCAGCAGCGTGCCGAACGTAAGGCCGGGAAGACTCCAAAATATGATTCTGCAACCGAAGCCGAGCCGTCGGAGTCTCAAACACAGGAAGAATCGGTTGAGGATGTGAAAAACAAGTTCCAGCGGCTGCTCACCATCGAGAACGACAACAGTCTGAAGCCGCAGTACGAAAACAAAACACGCGGACGTATTCAGGATAACTCGTTCAATATCGATGCCGAACCTCAGTTCATGCTCTCGTATTACGATTCGTCGTCCGACCTTAAGGCCACAACCAACTATCTTCGCGAGCTTAACGAAATTAACGAGCTTAAGCTGTTGCCTAACTTGCTGATGATTACCAACAGCGAAGTGCGCTTGTTCGACGACCAGATTGAACACCATTTTAATTCGATAAACTACTACACCGGCATCATCAGCACCAATCCTGGACGTGCATTCGACTATTTTGCCCGCGCCATCGACTTTATGATGGTGAAGAACTACGATTCGGCAATTGCCGATCTCGACAAAGCTATTGCCTTGAGCGACAAGTTTGTGCTGGCATATTTTGCCCGCGCCAATGCCAAGTTCTGCCGTTGGCAAGCGCAGGGAGCCATCGACGATGCCAATGCTGTTGGCTCCACATCGAGCAAGGAGTCGGAAAGAATGATGAAAGAACAAATGATGCGGAACGTGCTGGGTGAAGTTATGGCCGACCTCGATAAGGTGATAGAACTGTCGCCAAAGATGGTATATGCCATGTACGACAAGGGTTGCGTGTATCTGATGATGCAGGACAACACCTCAGCGCTTAGCGCATTCTCAAAAGCAGTGGAGATTAAGCCCGATTTTGGCGAGGCATACTATAATCGTGGGCTGGTGTACTTCAGGCTCGGAAACAAGGAAAACGGTGTGGCCGATTTGAGCAAGGCCGGCGAGTTCGGAATAACACCATCTTACAGCGTGCTCAAGCGAATGTCGCGCTGATAGTCTTTTGCAATACCATCATTATATTGTGCGGCAATTGCATAGCAGCGATAAATATTCTTGAAAAAACTTTAAAGTTTTTGTGGAATTATTTATTTTTGCGTCCGATTATGCGTGTTGTTGTATGACACGCCACATTAAATATATAGATATGATAAATATTACATTTCCCGATGGGGGCGTAAAGCAATTCGAAGCAGGCATCACTCCGCTTCAGATTGCCGAGAGCATCAGCCCTCGTTTGGCGCAAGAAGTACTTGCAGCTACCGTAAACGATGCAGAGTGGGACATATCGCGCCCAATCAACGAAGACGCATCGATAAAATTATTCAAATGGGATGATGCTGAGGGTAAGCACGCCTTCTGGCACACATCGGCGCACCTTCTTGCCGAAGCACTCCAGGAATTGTACCCTGGCGTGAAGTTCGGTATCGGTCCGGCAATCGAAAACGGGTTCTATTATGATATCGACCCGGGCGAGCACACCATCACCAGTGCCGATTTCCCGAAAATCGAAGCCAAGATGC
Organism: Muribaculaceae bacterium; assembly: GCA_016292745.1. GTDB lineage: Bacteria > Bacteroidota > Bacteroidia > Bacteroidales > Muribaculaceae > SFRY01. The sequence goes on from JAEDFO010000002.1 coordinate 8,124, forward strand.
TTGAGCTCGTGGCAAAGAAAGAAGCCGTAGTGAGAGCCGACATTGCCAAGGCCGACGCATTGAAGATGTTCGGCGACCGCAATGAAACCTACAAGTGCGAACTAATCAGCGAACTTGAGGACGGCCATATCACCACATACACCCAAGGCTCATTTACCGATTTGTGCCGTGGTCCGCACTTGCCATCGACCAGCCCAATCAAGGCCGTCAAGATACTGTCGCTTGCCGGCGCTTACTGGCGTGGCGATGAAACCCGCAATCAGCTGGTACGCGTATATGGCATCTCTTTCCCCAAGAAAAAGATGCTCGATGAGTATCTGGTGATGCTCGAAGAAGCCAAGAAACGCGACCACCGCAAGCTGGGCAAGGAGATGGAACTGTTTATGTTCTCCGACTCGGTTGGCAAGGGCCTTCCGTTGTGGCTGCCGAAAGGTACCGACTTGCGCCTGCGTCTGCAGGACTTCCTGCGTAAGATCCAGCGCCGCTACGATTACAAGGAGGTCATCACTCCACCAATCGGCAACAAGATCCTGTATGTGACCTCGGGCCACTATGCAAAATATGGCAAGGACTCGTTCCAGCCTATTCATACTCCGGAAGAGGGAGAGGAATACTTCCTCAAGCCGATGAACTGCCCTCACCACTGCGAAATCTACAAGAACTCACCTCACTCGTACAAGGAGCTTCCTCTTCGCCTTGCCGAATTCGGAACAGTGTGCCGTTATGAGCAGAGCGGTGAGCTTCACGGACTGACCCGTGTGCGCAGTTTCACCCAGGACGACGCACACATTTACTGCCGTCCCGATCAGGTGAAAGAAGAATTCCTTCGCGTGATGGACATCATCTCGATTGTGTTCCGCTCTATGAAGTTTGATAACTTTGAAGCCCAGATTTCGCTTCGCGACAAGGTTAACCGCGAGAAATATATCGGTAGCGAGGAAAATTGGGACAAGGCAGAGCAGGCCATCATCGAGGCATGTCAGGAGAAAGGTCTCCCGGCACGCATTGAATATGGCGAGGCTGCATTCTATGGCCCTAAGCTCGACTTTATGGTGAAGGACGCCATTGGCCGCCGTTGGCAGCTCGGTACAATCCAGGTTGACTATAACCTGCCTGAACGTTTCGGTCTTGAATACACCGGAGCCGACAACCAGAAGCATCGTCCGGTGATGATTCACCGTGCGCCTTTCGGTTCGATGGAACGTTTTGTGGCAGTGCTTCTTGAGCACACCGCCGGCAAGTTGCCGGTATGGCTCACTCCCGAACAGGCAGTTGTACTTCCTATCAGCGAAAAATTCAACGATTATGCCGAAAAGGTTGTGAAAGAGCTCGACAAATACGATATCCGCGCCATTATCGACGACCGCAACGAAAAAATCGGCAAGAAAATTCGCGACAATGAGCTCAAGCGAATCCCATATTTGCTCATTGTAGGAGAAAAAGAAGTGCAAAATGAAGAAATTTCTGTGAGAAAACAGGGTGAAGGTGATAAAGGTTCGCAAAAAATCACTACCTTTGCAGAAAATTTCGCTCGTGAAATTGAGGAAATGACAAAACAATAACATCACTGAATGCAGAAAGAACCAGTAGCATCTGCTCCGCAAGGCGCAAACCGCCAGAACAATAGAGGCGGTAACAAAGATAATAAGGACCAGCACGCCATCAATGAGCGTATACGTGCTCGTGAAGTTCGTCTTGTGGGTGACAATGTCACTCAAGGAGTCTATACTATTCAGCAAGCGTTGGCAATAGCCGATGAGCAGGGTCTCGACTTGATAGAGATTTCGCCCAATGCGCAGCCTCCCGTTTGCCGTGTGCTCGACTACCAGAAGTTCCTGTATCAGCAGCGCAAGCGCTTGAAGGAACAGAAAGCCAAGTCGACTAAGGTTGTAGTCAAGGAAATACGTTTCGGGCCACAAACCGACGACCACGATTACAACTTCAAGCTTAAGCATGCTATCGGCTTCCTGCAGGAAGGTGCTAAGGTGAAGGCTTATGTGTTTTTCAAAGGCCGTTCAATTCTGTTCAAGGAACAGGGCGAGGTGCTTCTGCTGAGATTTGCCAACGACCTTGAGGACTATGGCAAAGTGGAACAGATGCCAGTGCTTGAAGGCAAGCGAATGACCATAATGCTCACGCCAAAGAAGAAATAAAAAAGTAGAAACAGGGGGCATGTCCCCCTGTGGAAACTACATTAGATAATTAATTTTATAAAACTGAAAAAAATGCCAAAGGTTAAAACTAATTCCGGTTCCAAAAAGAGGTTTGCCCTTACCGGGTCAGGAAAAATCAAGAGAAAACATGCTTACAAAAGTCACATTCTGACAAAGAAGACTAAGAAGCAGAAGAGAAATCTTGGACACTTTGCTATCGTTGAAAAAGCTGACGCAAAGAACGTTAGAAAATTGCTCAACTTGTAATTTCGCTCCATTTTTTCAATTTTATTTTCGTGATTTTATAATTTTTTATTAACCGAGTGTTTAGCTAAAATCAGCAAGTGCATAATGCCGCTAACATTCAAAATTTAAAGAAAAATGCCTAGATCAGTTAACCACGTCGCTTCAAGAGCGAAAAGAAAGAGAATTTTAAAACTTACAAGAGGTTACTACGGTTGCCGTAAGAACGTTTGGACTGTAGCAAAGAATACTTGGGAAAAAGGTCTCCAGTATGCTTATCGCGACAGAAAGAACAAAAAGCGCAATTTCCGCGCATTGTGGATTCAGCGTATCAATGCAGCTGCTCGCCTCGAAGATCTTTCCTATTCGAAACTCATGGGCCTCATCCACAAGGCTGGTATCGAAATCAACCGCAAGGTTCTTGCCGACCTGGCAATGAACAACCCAGAAGCTTTCAAGGCTATCGTCGATAAAGTAAAGAACGCATAATTCTTATGCTTAACCGATAAAGAGAGGGATTCATGGCAATGAGCTGTGAATCCCTCTCTTTATAATATGGGCCTGTGGTTGCTCCAGGACCAAATTTTTGGAGAGAACAGCGCTTTTTGTGGCTCAATAATTTGCTTAATCGAATATATGTTGGTAAATTTGTGAGTAGAAACAAGGAATAAACCACATCAAAGTAGACTGGGAAACTCATCAAACTAATTAGAAATCCCGAGACACTCTTTTGTTTCAATGGCGGGCCTCAACCGCAAGGTGTCCCATCCGTTGGGCCGGAGGATTACAAAGAGGCAAAAGAACTCAAATCCTGTCATTCGGAGTTTCATCGCATCCTTTGATGTGGCTGTTATAGCGGCAGAGTCGGTTGGCTCTGCCGCATTTTTTTGCGGCATTTATGACGTTTCGTTGCCATTTCTTTGCAGAGCAACTGCCTATTTACTATATTTGTGGATATAAACATAGCAATCATGCAGGACACTAAATCGCAATTCGAGACAATAATAGGCATATGTCGCGACCTCTATATCAAGAAACTTAAGGACTATGGCCCTTCGTGGCGAATTATGCGCCCCGAGTCGATAACCGACCAGATTTTTATAAAGGCGCGCCGCATTCGCACACTTGAAACTGTTGGCAATGCGCAGGTGGATGAGGGTATCTTCCCAGAGTTCATTGGAATAGTAAACTATGGTGTCATAGGCCTTATCCAGCTCGAACTTGGCAACACTATCACGGAGGATATCGATAACGACACTGCCATTGCTCTATACGACAAGTATATCACTAAGACCAAGGAACTTATGTATGCCAAGAATCACGACTATGGCGAGGCTTGGCGTCTGATGCGAGTGAACTCATATACCGACCTGATATTGATGAAGCTCTTTCGTACCAAACAGATTGAGGACAACAAGGGCAAGACCTTGGTGTCGGAAGGTGTAGATGCCAATTATATGGATATGATAAACTATTCGATATTCGGACTCATAAAACTTCACTTTGGCGAATCCGACGATAAGGAACAATAAGTCGTGGTGTGTGCTGCCGGCATGATTTAATTCCACTAATTTATAGCCAAACTCTTCAGTGTCATGAATACTACCTGGAAACGATTCAACATTTTCATATCCTCAACATTCAAGGATATGGATTTTGAACGCGACATCATCAAGTTCAGGGTTATTCCGGCACTTAACATAAAATACCGGCCTCGGCACGTGGCGCTGCAGGCAATAGATTTGCGTCTGGGTGTAAACACGGCAAAGATGAGCGAGGAAGAGTCGGCGCGTAAGGTGCTTACAGTGTGTGCTGACAATATTGACAGTGCTCGCCCGTTCTTCATCGGGCTCATCGGTGCCCGTTATGGATGGGTGCCGCCAATTGAGAGTTGGCAAGAGTTTATCGGTTGCCTTCCTGCTGAAGACCAGGAATTGATGCAGGAAACCTATGGCAGCAGTGTAACCGAACTTGAGATGGTGTATGGCGCTTTGACAAAGCGAAGCCTCGACCAATCGCACACACTGTTCTATTTTCGCGACGATGCCTCGTATGCCGGAATCCCCGATGATAGACTTGCTTCGTATTGCGATTCAGATACCGGGCAGGTGGCAAAGATACGCGATTTGAAGCAAAGAGTGGTCGATGCCATTTCAAAATTAGGCGGCGATGACGACCGTGTGTCGACATACCACCTCGACTGGAATGCCGACATTGATGATTTCGAGGAAAACGACAATGAGTTTGAACAGCTTATAACCAAGCATATAACAGCGCTGATAGAGGCTGAAATAAAGAATGAAGAGCATAATGGTTCAGAATGGTGGGTTCGGGAAAAGGATGTTGCTGAGACGTATCTGTCGAAGTATATAGGCGACACTTTTACCGGAATGAGCCGGTTCGACATCAATCCTGAGAATGTGATTCTCGCAGGCGATAAGACACAGGGCATGACCACTCTTCTGGCCCATCTATGGAAACGGCGCATGGCCGAAAATGGCGATTATTGTCTTACTGCTGTCGTTGGGCTTACTGAGCGGAGCCGAACAATGCGCCAAATTATGGTGCGCTGGTGCTTGGAAATGGAGGACTACCTTGGCGAGAAACCGCTGGACGCCGAACGGTTTATCGACCCGTCGCAAAAGAGTATGGCACAGTTGTGCGACCAATTCTATTATGATGTCGCCATTCTCTATGAGAAAAAAGGTAAATCGGTGAGTGTGTTTGTCGACGATATTGATGTGTTCCGAACGTTTTCAATCTGTGATTTGCAATTGTCGTGGGTTGACAATCGCATAAATTTTGTCGGAACATGCGAGGTGTTGGAGCAAATGCCCGACTTCTCCGGACAATTGGATGTAGAATTGCTCAACGACGTTTGCAAAGAAGAGTCGCTTGGGCTTGTGCATTTCTTTGAGCATAAATATCATTTTGAATTGCCGAAGAAGGTGACTGATAGCCTTGTAGCTAAACGTCGTGGACCGCTTTTTATCAAGATGTTATTTCAGGTGCTTGTTGAGGGGATGAATTCGGTGTCGATAGCCGATATAAGGAGCGCAAAAGGCTTGCAGATTGATGCTATCAACAATTATATAACTTCGTTCTACAACGATACCTACCGCGACATTGGTAAATCATCGTCGGTAGTGGAATTGGCAGCCATCCAGTCTTGTATAATGATAAAGATGTATGGCTTGGACTATGAATACTGGCGTAATGCACTGTCGTTGCTCGCCGCATCGCCTTACGGCCTGACAACCGACGACCTGAGCGAAATGATGGGCGACGACTGGAGCGATTCTGAGTGGGCTATCGTTTCCTATGCCTGCCGGGAATTGCTTATCGAAGACCCTATATCGCACGTGTGGCGTGTTAATGCAGGCGATTTTTCCACGTTACTGTTCACATATGACAACGACACCCCTTTCGATGATCTCTACGATTATGTGAGCTATGGGTTCGACAATCACTGGCTTTCGCCTCTCGAAGATTATTTCAATGTAAAGCGTACCAATGAGCAGAAGTATCTGTTGCCGTTCATCGGTGCCGAGTCGGCGCGCTTGCTGGTTAATGAAGGCTGGTTTACCGACGGCAGTTTTGAGGCATTCTGCGAGCATCTCAGCTACCCTGAACGTGAGGATTTGGTCGACAGCTTGCTTGGCAATCTATTTCCACCAAGTTATACCGACTATCAGGCCGACACGGTAGGCATTGAATGCGCTGTAGATAATATAATTGAGAAATGTAATTACGGGTTCTTTGAACGCCGCAAGCTAATGCTGTGTCTGAAGTCGATGCGGAAAGTGGCACCAAAGCAGTGGAGCTCGCGTTTGTCGGAAGTGCGGAAGGTGCTGTTCCGGGTTATTGACGAGGTTGATGAAGGCATCATCGTCAACGATTCGGTTATGGTATTTGCCGAATGCAGTGAGCGGGTGAAGGATCTTTCTGACAGTGGCAAGCTTGTTGATGCAATGGAATATCAGCTTAAAGCACTTTGCGACCTCGATATGGAAGAGCATCGTTCACGTACCGAAGATTTGGTTACCATTGTGCCTGTCGATGAGCCGTTTGTGCTTGAAGGACTCACCATTTGGTTCATTAACCTAAACGGAGCTGCAAATCGTGTGCTCAACAGCAAGAAACATTCGGCTCGTGTCGACACTGACCGAGTGGCTGTCATTGCGTCGCTGGCCAACGATGGTTATCTGGCAACATATCACCGATTGTGCCAGCTGTGTCCGGACAACCGACTTTCTGCTGCTCTGGGATACATTATTGAGATTCATAATGAAGGTGAATCATGCTGGACGTCGACGTCATCGATAATTCGTTGCCTTGACGAATTGCGGGCAAAATTGTAACTATCAAATCTATATAGCTTATGATTACTCCTTTCTCTTCAGCAGGTGAGATATATGCCGAAGCCTTGGCTAATTTCAAGGCAAAGAAGTATGATGTTGCTGTTGTGTATTTTGAGAAGGCTTGGCGCAAGAATCCCTGTGTAGGCGATTTTATGAAACTCGCATATTGCCATATGAATGGGTTTGGCACGCCGAAGAATGCAGTGCGTTGCTTTGAAATCATCAATGCAGTGGCACAGCGAGGTAATGTCGTGGCTCAGAACAATCTGGGATACCTATATTATAATGGTATAGGCGTGAGGCAGGACCTCGCTGAGGGTATTCGATGGTTTGAATCGGCAGCTGATAAAGGATATAATGAAGCAAAGTACACTCTCGCCAAGATTTATCATGATAAATCGTCGGAAAAGCCTGTATATGCGGCGAAAAGCAGGATGTATATCAAGGCTCTTGCGGCGAAGAGCTATAAGGATTCAGCCGACTTGCTCCGACAGTGGAATTCGGTGTTGTCGGCCGATGAAGCAAATGGGATGAGCACGGTAGATGTATATAACCGCGGATGCTGTTGGATGAATGGCTCTGATGGCTATTCGGTTGATTACGAGGAGGCAATACGCTGGTTTGCCTATGCGGCTGCTCGCGATTATGCGAATGCCTATACTAATATGGGATGGTGTCTCGACCAGTTGCATCGCAACAAAGAGGCGTGTGATGCCTATTTCCGAGGCGCAAATCTGGGCTCGGTGATGTGTATGCGAAACCTCGCCAACAATATTCATGCCGGATGTGGTTGGCCTAAGGATGATGTGGCAGTAAAGGCGTATTTGCGTATGGCATACAGTAATGGCGATTCCAAAGCACTGGAGAAATTGTATCAATGGTATCCCGACGAGCGCAGCGCCGACATAATAAAGCAACATCTCAGCAGAGCCGAGGCTGGTGATATTCAGAGCTTGAGGCTGGTGGCATTGGCTTACCGTGATATGCAAGAAACTGAAAATGCTTTTGATTGGGCTGTGAAGGCAAATCGACATATCGACGACGCCAACATAAAGGCTATCATTGCAAATGAATTTTTCAAGCATGTGGTGTCGTTACCTGACACAGATTGGGACAGCAGAATGGACTATGCGCCAACTTTGGTGAGACTGTATACCGATTGCGATGCTCTTGGAGGAATTAGCGACGTATCGGTTCTGGAACAGATGGCAATAACGTTCAGAATGGTGGTCGACAATTACGACCAGTTCTACGAGCATTGGAACGAAATGATGCCATATGAGTGGTATGTCGAACGCGGCAGATATTACCAAGGCCGGGCAGCTGAAGCCGGCAGCATGCTGGCCATGTTCTCACTTGGCGTTGACTATAAGGACGGAGAACGGTATGCCGAGGCAATAAGATGCTTCGAGGCGTGTGCCGACACTTACGCTGAGGCTTATTTGTATCTTGCAAAGATATATAGTAGGACGGGCAGTGGATGTGAAGACGAAGATAAAGCCATCAGATATTGCCATAAATGCATTGACAGCGATTTGTCGGATGGCCTTAAAGGTGAGTGTTATGCACTGATGGCGTCGATTTGCTTGCTTGGTGAGCGTGTTGACACCATCAAGGTAGTGGAATATTCCCGTAAGGGGATGGCTTTGGGCAACAATGACTGCAAGGCACTGTTTGCATTGATGAAGCTGCACGGAACCGGTGGAGTTGTAGCCGATAGGGCGCTTGCAATAAAAATGTATCGCGAAGCCCGGAATGCCGGCAGCAATTATGCTTATAATTTACGAAAAATGTTTGGAGATGATGATTAATAAACCGATAAACATACGCGCCGATGTCACCAACGACAACTTGGTTGGGAAAAGCCATATGTGGGGCGCTCCCGATTTGCCGGCCGATATGCCTTACCCTTATGTTATGGTTCAAACTGAGGACGGGGAAGAATACCCTGAGCCGCTGCCATTTGTTGCTCAGATACGTTTAGCCGATATTGCGCATCTCGATGCCGAAGGATTGCTGCCTCATACGGGCATGCTGTATGTGTTTGCTGCAATCGATTATTTCCTTGGCAATGATACCCCTCTGGAAACGCCTATGCATGGCGAGCCCGGCGATTTGGTGAAAGTGCTTTATTCTGAAGAAGAGGAAGGCCTTGAACCTTACGAATTGCACTGGGAGGGAACCGATGAAAGTGTGTTTATGCCACCGATGGCACTTCAATTTACTTGCGACGATTCCGACGATTATTCGGCACGCATGCTCGGCCTTCCTTTCCACGATGAAGTGGCCGACGAATTCCCCAACCATGTGGTGCTTTTCCAAATTGAAGAAGACGATAGGGTGGACCTTCGGTTTTTCGATTGTGGCTCATACTATATCCTTGCTCGTCCCGATGATTTGCGCCGTCGCGATTTCAACCGTATTTCCACCTCGCTTTTCACATATTGATTATGCGTGCAGTGCTGGTATTCATATTGTCCATTATAATATCGGCAGCAATGCCAGCCTATGGCGCCGAAGTTGATAAGTATCATGGTTGGTATGCTTCGACCACCAATCTGAATTTGCGGTATGCACCCACCACGTCGTCAAGCAAGGCCACTACAATAAGCCGTGGCACCCGAGTGGAAGTGCTTTCGGTAAACTCCAACCTTTGGGCTCGTGTGGTGTATCGCGGTGATACCCTGTTCTGCAAGTTCACCTATCTCGATTTCCGTGAACCCATTGAAATTGTCGAGCCAGAGCCTGAAGTTACACAGCCTGCACCGAAATCGGGCCGTAGCTTTTGGGGATGGATATGGAACATTATTTGGATTGTTGGTGCACTGTTTCTGCTCCGTTGGCTGCTCTTGCGTGTTACCACACTCATATATGTCATCGCATATAAGTGCTATTGGGTGGTGTGCCTACCATTCTATTTCTTAAACTGGTTTCAGCGCTATGCCTCAAAGCCTTGGCGTCTGTTTTTCAAATTTAATGGTGGCGACGATTCAAAAAACCGAGAGTATCGTGAAATATTTGAATGGGTGAAGGTGCCGCTTTATATATTGCTGACTCCGCTGCGAGCCATTAACGCCTTCTATTACAATGTGGTGATTCACTGTTCGTTTGAGGCGCTCAATTACATTATAGAGGTGCTGATGCCAACCCTTGGGCGCGAAGGTGCCGACGATACGGTACGGTGGCTGGTGATGCTCCCATGGCGAGTAGGTAAATATATCCTTTGGCATGGCTCGCTGACACTGATTGAAAGTTATATATGGACATCTGTCGACACCTTTGTGCCGGCACTCACCCTATATCATGGTACCGATTGCAACGCCAGCGAAAGTATAACACAAGACCGGGGAAGAGTGGGTAATAACGGCTGGTATACCGGTATATGGAACGTCGGTGGCGGCAATTATGCCGGCAACGGCATCTATTTTGCCCCTGACCGCTCCACTGCGTTGCATTATTCGTGTGGGTCGCTTATAGTGTGTCGCGTGACCATTGGCCGTGTGCTCGACCTCGGCATGGCACCAAAGCGAATTTTCGACCAGTGTGGTCATCCCAACGCTTTGGGCGTCACGAAATGGGGACTGCAGCAAGGATATACCACCGGAGAATGGTGGCGAGCCGATTCGCGCTGGTGGGAATACTGTATGTACGACTGGCAGAACCGCTACAACGACAGTTGGCGAATTCGCCCGCTATATGTGCTCTCGCTCGACGACGAGATATTCCAACGCATCCCCGGAGGTATGCATCACTGGCTGTTCCGCCAAATGGTGATCGACGATTTGCTAACTTATTTCAAAGGAATGTTTAATTGATGGCCGCCGACTGCAATTTATGCATATTTGCTGCGTTAATATAGGTATGGAAACTAAGAGAACGATATCACGAAGTGCAATCATCATTGTGTGGACGTTGCGCATTATTGTGGGTGTAACATTCATTGTTTCGGGTTTTGTGAAGGCAATTGACCCTTGGGGCTCGGTGTATAAGTTCACCGAATATTTTGCAGTTATGGGACTCGACTGGATGGTGCCGTTCGCTACTATGTCGGCTTTCGTAATATGCATATATGAATTTGCCTTTGGCGTGTTCCTGCTTTTGGGCTGCTATCGACGTGTGGCTCCGTTTGCCCTCACCGCCATGATGGCAGTGTTGCTGCCGTTGACACTGTGGCTTGCAATAACCGATGCAGTGGCCGATTGTGGATGCTTCGGCGATGCCATCCAATTGTCGAACTGGGCCACATTCATGAAAAATGTGGTGTTGATGGCCGCCTTGGTGTATCTATGCATAAAAAACCGATATGTGGTCAATGTGTATGGTGTGGCTGTGCAGTGGATAGTGGCAACATTATCGTGTGCACTTCCGCTTGCCATTGCATTTGTGGGTTACAGCTATCAGCCGCTTATCGACTTCCGGCCATATAAGGTGGGTGAGCATCTGGTGACTCACGACCAGAATGCGGCATCGGAACCGGAATACCGATTTGTGTATGAGCGTGACGGAGTGGTTAAGGAGTTTGCACTCGACAGCATTCCTGACGATGACGAGTGGACTTACGTTGACCGTATCGAGGTGGGTGGTCAAGCCGAAGAAACGACACCAATGGGGGTGTCGATAACGGTTGACGGCATCGATATAACCGATTCGGTGATAACCGATGAAGGAGAATATATGATTCTGCTGTTCCCGAATCTTGACGATGTGGATATTTCATACACGTTCGTAATCAATGAGATGTACGACCTGGCACAGTCGCACGGAGTAAATTTCCTGGCATTGACCTCGGCCGATGATGCCACCATTTCCGATTGGAAGGATCTTTCGATGGCCGCATATGAAATGTATACCATCGACGACAGTGTGTTGAAGCAGATAGCTCGCGGAAACCCGGCTGTGGTGTATGTGAATAACGGTGTGATAGTGTGGAAACGCTCGCTGCAGTCGATTCCGATATCGCAATTTGAAAACGATATGAACGACATGAGTGCCATTCACCGTCCTCTCGACGACAAAAAGACGCTTTGGTCGGACATCACACTTTATCTTGGGCTTATGCTTGCATTGCTGGCTATAAACCGTACCCACAAACTATTCAAAATTAAAAGGCCCATTAATGAGAAAAAATCAAAATAATGACGTACCTTTGCACTCGAATAAATAGATAAACCAATTAATTTAAATAACAATGAGAAAAAATATCGTAGCAGGAAACTGGAAGATGAACACTACAGTTCCTGAAGGCGTAAAGCTTGCATCGGAAGTAAACGAGGCTCTTAAGGGTGTTACTCCTAATTGTGATGTAGTTATTGCAGTGCCTTTCACTCACCTTACAGCTGTTGCTGCAGTAATCGATTCGAATAAACTCGGTCTGGGTGCAGAAAACTGTGCCGACAAGGTGTCGGGTGCCTACACAGGCGAGGTATCGGCTGCAATGGTGGCTTCAACTGGCGCTAAATATGTTATCCTTGGTCACTCAGAGCGTCGTCAGTATTATGGCGAAACAGCTGAGACTCTTAAGGAAAAGACTCTTCTGGCTCTTGAAAACGGTCTTACCCCAATCTTCTGCATCGGCGAAGTATTGGCAGAACGCGAAAACGGTACTTACTTCGATGTAGTAAAGGCTCAGATTGAAGGTTCGCTCTTCAACCTTTCTGCTGACGACTTCGGCAAGATTATCCTTGCTTACGAACCTGTATGGGCAATTGGTACAGGCAAGACTGCTACCGACGACCAGGCTGAAGAAATGCACGCATTCATCCGTAACCTCATCGCTGAAAAGTATGGCAAGGACGTAGCTGAAAACACTTCTATCCTTTACGGTGGTAGCTGCAAGCCAACAAATGCTGCTGCATTGTTTGCAAAGCCAAACGTTGACGGTGGCCTCATCGGCGGTGCTGCACTTAAGGCTGAATCGTTCATGGGCATTGTAAATGCATTCTGATTATAGCTAACTCATAGCGGCGTATCAAATTAGTGGCGAGGCGAACGTGTTCGCCTGCCATTGCAATAAAACCAACAGAGGATGTGCCGAACCTGTGGGTTCCGACATATCCTCTTTTTTATCATTAATCAGGTTATGATTCTTCGTATTGCTGTATTGTCGTTACTGTTGTCGGTGTTGAGCCTTAGCGGTGCATCACAGACATCCCAACAGGACTCAACCATAGTTGAGCATCTGAAAAGCCGGTCGGAAGGCCGTGTAAATGTGTACCAGTCGGTGCGCCTTTTCGACCGCCTGCATCGTGGCGATGCCACATATGAGGGCATTATCAATAATGTCGACAAGCAAGGCAATTCGGTAGGCTACCGCATCCAGGTGTTTTCCGACAATAATCCGCGGAGCGCCAAAAACGAGGCAATGATAAAGGAGCGTAACATATTGGCGCGTTTCCCGTTGCTGTCGTCGTATCTCACATATCGAGCACCGTCGTGGCGCTTGAGAGTGGGCGATTTCCGTACCCGAGAAGAGGCAATGCACTATCTGCACCAGCTAAAGGAGGCGTTCCCTTCGTATGCTCGTGAAATGATATTGGTGAAGGATCGCATTAACACTAAATGATGAACAACACTATTCACACAGAATCTGACGAAAAGATAATCGGGCAAATTGCCGAACACTACAAAGCCATATTGCGTCTGATAGGGGAGGATCCCGAGCGCGAGGGCCTTGTGAAGACACCGCAACGCGCAGCCAAGGCGCTGTTCGATGTTACGCAAGGCTATCGGCAGAGTGGTGAGGCGGTGGCCAAATCGGCAGTGTTTGAATATGCCGGCTCGAATATGGTGGTGGTAAAGGACATTGAATTCTATTCATTGTGCGAGCATCATATATTGCCATTCTTCGGAAAAATATCAATCGGTTATATTCCCGACGGGTGTATGATAGGGCTAAGCAAGCTTGCTCGCGTTGTAGAGGTTTATGCCCGTCGTTTGCAGGTCCAGGAACGCCTTACCCACGAAATTTGTGCCTTGCTGGAAAAAAATCTTTCGCATAAAGGTGTAATTGTGGTGTGCAGCGCCGAACATTTGTGCATGAAGATGCGCGGAGTGGAAAAGCAGGATAGTGCCACAGTAACAATTGATTACAGCGGCGAATTTGCCAAACCGGAGCTTCGCGATGCCTTTTTCAGAATGATTGGTTAAAATTTTTTCAGAAAAACTTTGGCAAAGTGTTGCACAAATGAAAAATTCGAACTAACTTTGCAATCGCAAATCGGAAATAAACCGGTTTAAGTTCTTCGAAAGATTAGAAAATGCGAAAATAGCTCAGTTGGTAGAGCACGACCTTGCCAAGGTCGGGGTCGCGGGTTCGAGTCCCGTTTTTCGCTCAACTTGTCCGGGTGGCGGAATTGGTAGACGCGCTACTTTGAGGGGGTAGTGGGAATTTTCTCGTGTGAGTTCAAATCTCATCTCGGACACAAGAATCCTGATGGCATAACCGCTGTCAGGATTTTTTGTTTTATTCGTGTTGGTGCTTTTTACGCTTTTATCGTGCGGTACATCCACCTTTTTGCATTTTGATTTGTACAGACATTAATAGGGTATTAACTTTGACTGCAATGAAACGACGATTAGGCTACATATTGGTTATATTCATTTTGCTTGTGAGTGTTTTTGCTGCTCAGAAGCCGGTGTTTATGCTTGTCAACGGCCAGTGGGCCGATATGGCTTTATCCGATTTCGTGAATGTGATATGGCATGGGCTAACGCTGGATGTACCGATGGCTGGATACCTGGTGGCATTGCCTTTGTTGGCGTCGATAGTATCGGCATGGTGGCCAAAGATGCCGTTCCGGACAGTTCTCCTGCCATATTTTATCATTATCGCTATTGCGATGGCGCTTGCATTTGTGTCCGACTTCTCGTTGTATCCGTTCTGGCAGTTCAAACTCGATGCGACAGTGCTTTTCTACCTCGATTCGCCCAAAGATGCGTTTGCAAGTGTGTCGGGTGGCTATATCGCAGTCAAGATGCTTGAGATAGTAGTGTATGCTACGCTGCTTACGCTGCTGATGGCCACGGTCACGCCACGCCGGTTTGCTCCGTGCGGACATCGAATAGCTTTCTCCGGCATTATGGCCGTTGTTGGTGGAGTGCTTGTGTTGGCAATACGTGGTGGTGTCGGTATGTCGACCACGAATGTGGGATATGCCTATTACAGCGACAATCAGTTCCTCAACCATTCAGCGGTGAACCCGATGTTCAGTTTCATGTACTCGATGGGCAAGAAAGCCGATTTTGCAAGCGAGTATGAATATTTCAGCGAACAACAACGCCGCGAAGTGTTCGATGCGTTGTATCCCGAATCGATTTGCCATGACAATACCATTCCGGATTCTCTGCAACTACATTGTCGCCCCAATGTACTTGTTATAGTCCTTGAAGGATTTGGCTCAACGTTTATCGGCACACTTGGCGGGGTTGATGGTGTTACCCCCAACTTCGATTCTCTTGCAGCCGAAGGTATACTGTTCACCAACTGTTACGGCAACAGTTTTCGCACCGATCGCGGTCTGGTGAGTGCACTAAGTGGCTATCTTGGGCTTCCGAATGCATCGATAATGAAAATTCCGGCCAAGAGCCGCACACTGCCCTCGGTGGCGTCATCGCTGGAGGCCGAAGGCTATTCCACTCAGTTTGTGTATGGTGGCGACATCAACTTCACCAATATGCAGAGCTATCTAAGAAGCGTGGGCTATAAGGATGTGGTGGCCGACCGCGATTTCTCATTGGCTGAACGCACGTCGAACGCGTGGGGCGTGAACGACGACATCACTTTCCGATGGCTCGAACGCCAGATAGCTGAGCGCAAGCCTGCCGATGAGCCTTGGATGACCACCTTCCTGACGTTAAGCAGCCATGAACCGTTCGAAGTGCCGTATCACCGCCTTGACGAAAAGGTGCCGAATGCAATGGCTTACACCGATAATTGCCTCGGAGAGTTTATCAGTTCGCTCCGACGGTTGCCTATATGGGACAATCTTTTAATTGTGTGCGTTGCCGACCATGGCACATATTATCCCGCCAAGGGCGACCGCTATACACCCAAGTATTTCAGCGTGCCACTGCTTTTTGCCGGAGGTGCCATAACCACGGCATGCCGCATCGACTATCCGGTGAACCAAAGCGACCTGCCAGCCACGCTGTTGTCGTTGCTTGGCATAGAGCATACGCCTTTCCGTTTCAGTCGAAATGTGCTGTCGCCAAGTTATGCTAAACGTCCCTTTGCGATTTTCACCTACAACAACGGCTTCGGCACCATCGATCTGTCCGGTGCGTCGGTGTATGACTGCACGTCGGAATTGCCTACGCATTGCCAGCCTGCGCCAGGCCAGCTGCCCGACGATGCTGTCAAGGCCGATTCGCTGCGCATTGTAAAAGGAAAGGCAACCCTACAGACACTATACGATGATCTTGCCGAGCGAGGCCGTGTGGGCGGATGATATACAGGAAACGTTGAAACCGTGCAGCCATGAATACACTAACACAAAACTTTTTATGCATTTTTTGTTAAATTATGCTTGGCAGATTGTGTAGATTCAATAAAATATTGTACTTTAGTCAATTGAAAAATAAACCAAAATTTATTCACCCTAAATCAATCAAATAATTAACTATAATACAATGGAAAAGAAAATTAGAGAAGAGTTTTCGAGAATTTTCGGAACAGAGGGCATCTTGTATGCATCATCAGGCAGAATTAACCTTATCGGCGAACACACCGACTACAACGGTGGATTCGTATTCCCGGGTGCTGTTGACAAGTGCATCATGCTGGCAATCAAACCAAATGGCACAGCAAAGGTGCGCGTTCATTCGCTCGACCTTGGCGAAAGCGAGGAATTCGGTTTGCGCGAAGAAGATGCTCCAAAAGCGCAGTGGGCACGTTACGTGTTTGGCGTTTGCCGCGAGACAATGAAGCGTGGTGGCCTGGTTAATGGTTTCGATACCGTATTTGCCGGAAATGTACCTCTGGGTGCAGGTATGTCGTCGTCGGCTGCTCTTGAATCGGCTTTCGCATATGCTCTCAACGATTTGTTTAACGACAACAAGATAGACAAATTCGAGTTGGCTCGTATCGGTCAGTCAACCGAGCATAACTATTGCGGTGTTAACTGCGGTATCATGGACCAGTTTGCATCGGTATTTGGAAAGAAAGGCTGCCTTATGCGCCTTGACTGCCGCAGCATGGAATATGAATACTTCCCATTCGACCCAAAGGGTTACAAATTGGTGCTCCTCAACTCGTGTGTAAAGCACGAACTCGTAGACTCTCCTTACAACAAGCGTCGTGAATCGTGCGAACGCGTAGCTAAGGCTCTCGGCAAGGAAACACTCCGAGGCGCTACAATGGAAGAACTCTATTCAATTAAGGACCGCATCACTGCCGAAGACTATATGCGTGCCGAATATGTAATCGGTGAGGAACGCCGCGTGCTCGACGTGTGCGACGCTCTTCAGAAGGGCGATTACGAAACAGTAGGTGCGCGTATGTACGAAACTCACTACGGTATGTCGAAACTTTACGAAGTTAGCTGTGAAGAGCTCGATTATCTTAACGACATTGCCAAGGAATGCGGTGTTACAGGTTCTCGTATCATGGGCGGTGGCTTCGGAGGTTGTACAATCAACCTGGTGAAGGATGAGCTTTACGACCACTTCATTGAAGTTGCAAAGCAGAAATTCGCTGCTAAATATGGCCATGAGCCACGCGTTATTGATGTTGTTATTTCTGACGGCGCACGCAAACTCTAATCTGTCATGACCAACATATCTTCAAATAGTGTTACTACACCTCATGGTGTAGTAACATCTTATAAACTTACCAATGCAAGCGGCGCATACGTCGAACTGCAAAGCCTTGGAGCTGGTGTGCGAGCCATATGCGTGCCCGACCGTAATGGAAAACTCGACGATGTGGCTCTTGGTTATGCCGATCTTGCCGACTACATGAGCGATGGCCCATGTGCAGGAAAGACCCCCGGACGCTTTGCAAACCGTATAGCCCTGGGTAAGTTCAGCATCGATGGAAAAGACTATCAACTCACCATCAACAATGGCCCGAACGCGCTTCATGGAGGTCCGACAGGCTTCCAGAACCATATATGGGACAGTGAAGTCATTGGCGATACAGTAGTGTTCCGTCTGTTTAGCCCTGATGGCGATGAGCATTATCCCGGAAATCTTAATGCCGAGGTAACCTATCGCTGGGATGACGACAACCGCCTCGCCATTTCATATAAGGCTACTTGCGATGCTCCTACAGTGATTAACCTTACCAACCACACCTATTTCAACCTCGCAGGGCATAATGCTGGTGCAGAGGCCATGCTTAAGCACGACCTCCAGATTTTTGCTGAGAACTTCTTGCCTAAGGATCGTTCGGCAATTCCTGTAGGAGAATATCAGTCGGTTGAAGGCACACCGTTCGATTTCCGTAAGCCTCATCATATTGGCGATGAAATCGGCTCGCAGATGCAGCAGATGGTCGACGACAAGGGTTACGACTCGTCGTGGCCTATCGACAATTGGGAGCCAGGTAAGATGAAGAAGGCAGTAGTGCTTTCCGATGAATGCTCAGGCCGAGTGCTCGAAATCGAGACCACCCAGCCCGCCGCACATGTCTACACCGGCAACTGGCTGGCTGGTTCGCCTATTAACAAGTCGGGACGTTCGTATAACGACTACGATGGCGTGGCTATCGAGTGCCAAGGAATGCCTGATGCTCCTAACAAGCCAAAATTCCCTTCACAAGTGCTTCGTCCCGGTGAAGTATATAAACACGAAATACATTTTATC
Source organism: Muribaculaceae bacterium (assembly GCA_016292745.1). Classification (GTDB taxonomy): domain Bacteria; phylum Bacteroidota; class Bacteroidia; order Bacteroidales; family Muribaculaceae; genus SFRY01. The sequence continues at coordinate 26,683 of JAEDFO010000002.1, forward strand.
TTCAAAACTAAGTTATGAAACCTACATTATTTGTATTAGCGGCTGGTATGGGTAGCCGTTACGGAGGCCTTAAGCAATTGGATGGCCTCGGCCCAAATGGCGAAACCATTATGGATTATTCAATCTACGATGCAATCCGCAGTGGATTTGGCAAGGTAGTTTTTGTTATCCGCAAAGATTTCGAGAATGATTTCCGTGAGAAGATTCTCTCAAAATATGAAAATCATATCCCGGTGGAACTCGTGTTCCAATCAATCAATGATGTTCCGGAAGGTGTAAAAGTTCCTGCCGAGCGCGTAAAACCGTGGGGAACTAACCACGCCGTTCTGATGGGTAAGGGTGTTATCAAAGAACCATTTGCAACTATCAATGCCGACGACTTCTATGGCCGCGAGAGCTTTGAAGTGCTTGCCAAGGAACTTTCAAGCCTTGCTGAAGGCAGCAAGAACCAGTATTGCATGGTTGGTTACCGTGTGGGCAACACTTTGTCGGAAAGCGGTACAGTATCGCGCGGTATCTGCGAAACTAACGAAGAGGGCTTGCTTACTTCGGTGGTTGAGCGCACACAAATCGGTTGGAATGCCGACCATAAGGTGTATTACGTTGACGAAAATGGTGCCGACCAGGTTATCAGCGAGAACACTCCAGTGTCGATGAACATGTGGGGATTCACTCCTGAGTACTTCGATTATTCTGAGGAATACTTCATCAACTTTGCCAAGGCTAACGAAGGCAATCTGAAGGCTGAATTCTACATTCCATTGTTGGTTAACGACTTGGTTAACTCAGGTACTGCCAAGCTGAAGGTGCTTGACACCCCGGCTAAGTGGTTCGGTGTAACTTACGCTGCCGACCGTCAGGGCGTAGTCGACAAGATCGCTGCTTTGGTGGCTGCCGGTGAATATCCCGAAAAGTTGTTCAAATAATACAGATTCTATTGAATAATAGCAGAAGAGCCCGTTAAAATGCGGGCTTTTCTTGTGTAATATCCTCCATTTTTGTATAATTGTGAATAAATTGTTAAGGCATAACCTAACCATTATTAATATATTATTCTTTCTATTCCCGATGAAGACAAAACAGTTTATGATGGCAGCCGCGTTGCTTGCAACGATGGCAGTAACTGCCCAGACCCACAACATTGTAGTGGATGCCAAAAAGGCAGGTGCCCCCATACAGCCTACTATGTATGGCTTATTTTTCGAGGACATCAATTATGCTGCCGACGGTGGTCTCTACGGAGAGCTTGTCAAGAACCGTTCCTTTGAATTCCCTCAGCACTTTATGGGCTGGCAGACTTTTGGCTCGGTAGAGCTGAAAAATGATGGTCCGTTTGAACGTTGTCCCCACTATGTAACATTGCGCGACCCCGGTCATGCTCATCGCCGTTCAGGATTAATCAACGAAGGCTATTTCGGTATAGGCCTCAAGCAAGGTGAGGAATACAGGTTCTCGGTATGGGCAAAATCACCACATGCCAAAGGTGAAATCCGCGTGCAGTTTATCGATGCTTATACATCGGCCGAAGACCAGAAGTTTGCTAACGAGCACATTAAGGTAACTTCTGCCGATTGGCAGAAATATGAGGTGGTGCTTCGCTCCGACCGTACTATCAACCGCGCCCAGTTGCGTATTTTCCTCACCGGTAGTGAGGAGGTGAGTCTTGAGCACATAAGCCTTTTCCCGGTTAATACTTTCAAGGGCCGCCGTAACGGTTTGCGCGCCGATATTGCACAGGCACTTGCCGATGTCCATCCGGGTCTGTTGCGTTTCCCTGGCGGCTGCATCGTGGAGGGGACCGATATGGCATCGCGCTACCAGTGGAAAAATTCCATCGGTCCGGTCGAAAACCGTCCGCTTAACGAAAACCGCTGGGAATTTACTTTCGAGAGCCGTTTCTATCCCGATTATTTCCAAAGCTACGGCCTCGGTTTCTTCGAATTCTTCCAACTTGCCGAAGATATAGGCGCGTCACCACTTCCGGTGCTGAATGTGGGTATGGCTTGCCAGTTCCAATGCAGTGGCAACGATGCTCATGTGCCGGTTGATGAGCTCCAGCCTTATATCGACGATTGTCTCGACCTGATTGAGTTTGCCAACGGCCCGGCCGACAGCGAGTGGGGAAGCAAGCGCGTAGCGATGGGACATCCCGAACCATTCAACCTGAAATATATCGGTGTTGGCAACGAACAATGGGATTCGGTGTATTACGTTCGCTTGAAACCTTTTGTAAAAGCCATACGTGAGCGCTATCCCGACATTCAGATAGTGGGCACCAGCGGTCCGGATTCAGAGGGCGAAATGTTTGAGAAAGGGTGGATGGCCATGAAGGATATCAAGGCCGATTTGGTTGACGAGCATTTCTATCGTCCTGAGAAATGGTTCCTTAACAGTGGATTGCGCTATGACAACTACGACCGCAAAGGCCCGAAAGTGTTTGCCGGCGAATATGCTTGCCATGGAGCATCTGGCAAGAAGTGGAATCATTACGAAGCATCGATTCTTGAGGCTGCATTGATGACAGGCATGGAACGCAATGCCGATGTGGTGTGGATGACCGCTTATGCACCATTGTTGGCTCACGTTGAGGGTTGGCAGTGGCGTCCCGACCTGATTTGGTTCGACAATAATAATGTGGTGCGTACCGTAAGCTACTACGTGCAGCAGATGTATGCCACTCACAAAGGCACAAATGTGCTTAAGCTGACAATGGACGGTAAGCCAGTGGCTGGTCAGCCCGGTCAGGATGGATTGTTTGCCAGCGCAGTTGTCGACAAAGATAGCAATCGCATTATTGTAAAAGTGGTTAACACCAGCGATGCAATTCAGAATGTAAGCGTTGAACTGCGGGGTCTCAAGGGCGACCACAAAGCATCGACGATAACACTTTGTTGCGCCGAGAAAGATGTAGAGAACACTATTGCCAAGCCAAACGCAATTGTCCCTGTTAACGGAACTGCCCAATGCATTGCATCGGGCAAGAATTCGGTGCTCACCGATGCCCTTGCACCACTGTCGTTCCGTCTTTACTGTATAGAAATGTAATTAATAACAATAATAGGCATTGTGGAGCGCCACGATGTAGGCTGTTGCCTCATCATGGCGCTCTTGATGTGTTATGCAATGTTAAATAGTACGTTTTTCGATGATATTATAGAGCCAAACTGTGTATATTTGCAGCGCAGTACAAATCTACTGTGCCGAACATCGGAACTGGACTGAAAATCGTGCATATTGCATGCCATGTTAAGTCCTTAATCGTACTGAACCACTTTCCATTATGTATAAGATAAATAATTAGTCCGATGTTTCGGCTTTTTTTATGCAATAGTGGCTGCATAGGAGCGTGTAATCTCCAGATGCAGCCATATCTGTTATAACGAGGATGCAGTTATACTGCGAGCAGCCAAAGGCCGAATGCTCCGGCAAGGATGCCGCCAATCATAGGACCCACTACAGGTACCCATGAATATGCCCAGTCGTTGCCGCCTTTGTTCTTCATCGGACACAGAGCATGGGCAATGCGTGGGCCGAGGTCACGTGCAGGGTTCATGGCATATCCTGTGGTTCCGCCGAGCGACATGCCAAGGGCAACGATGAGGAATGTCACCGGAATGGGACCAAGGTTTGCCAAGCCAGCCTTGTTTCCGGCATCGTTAAACGAAATGATTATCCCAACGAGCACTATAGTGGCAATAATTTCGCAGAACAGGTTGAGCTTATAGTTGCGAATCGCAGGGGAGGTGCAGAATGTGCCGAGTTTTGTTGCTTCGTCGGGTGTTGCATCGTAATGGTCCTTATAGAACGCCCACACAAGTACTGCTCCAAGGAATCCGCCTATCATTTGAGCCGCTACGTAGCATGGTACGAGAGCCCAATCGAACAGTCCGGCAATGGCAAGGCCTACCGATACTGCAGGGTTAAGGTGTGCTCCGGTGTAAGGTCCTGCGAGTAGTACACCACACATTACGGCGAAACCCCACGCAAATGTAATTACTATCCATCCGCCGCCTTGGCCTTTGCTTTTATTTAATGAGCAGCATGCGCACACGCCATCGCCCATAAGTACCAGGACCAGTGTCCCCAGCAGTTCAAAGAAGAATTGAGTTGATAATGAATACTCCATTTTGTGTCAGTTTTATGGTTGTTAGTTTTAGGAAAGTGTACGGTTAATGGCATTTTTCCACCCCTCTTTGTCGCGTTCAATCGATTCTGAATCGCTGCTCGGAGTGAATTCCACATCCTTGAGCCATAGATTCTTTATTTCATCGAGACCGCTCCAGTATCCCACAGCCAATCCGGCCATGAATGCAACACCCTCGGCTGTGGTTTCGGTTGTTATCGGGCGAATTACCTTAATGCCCAGCAAATCGGCCTGTCGTTGCATAAGCAAGGCATTCCGCGATGCGCCGCCGTCAACTTTCAGCTCTACGAGCGGCTTGCCGAGGTCGTTGGCCATTGCTTGAGCAATGTCGTAGGTCTGGAATGCAATACCGTCGAGGGCTGCACGTGCAATGTGTGCGGCGGTGGTGCCTCGGGTTATTCCCACGATGGTGCCGCGTGCATGCTGGTCCCAATAGGGGGCCGCAAGGCCGGTGAGCGCTGGGACGAAGTACACGCCGCCACTGTCGGGCACACTTGCTGCGAGCTCCTCAACCTCGGCCGAGCTTTTGATTATACCAAGACCGTCGCGAAGCCATTGCACTACCGAGCCGCCAACGTAGATAGAACCTTCGAGAGCGTAGTTTACTGTGTCGCCAATTTTCCATGCCACTGTGGTGAGCAGGTTGTTTTTCGAAATTACGGGGGAATCTCCGGTGTTGAGCATCACAAAGCAACCGGTGCCGTAGGTGTTCTTAATGCTACCCGGCTCGGTGCACATCTGTCCGAACAATGCAGCCTGCTGGTCGCCGGCTACACCGGCAATAGGCACTTCGTGGGCAAATATTGTGGTTTTGGTGTATCCGAATATTTCTGAGCAGCTCTTAACTTCGGGGAGCATTGATGCCGGAATATCGAGAAACTGAAGCATATCCTCGTCCCATTTAAGGGTGTTTATGTTGAATAGCATGGTCCGTGAGGCGTTGGTGACGTCGGTGGCATGAACAGTCCCACGGGTTAGCTGCCATATCAGCCAAGTGTCTACATTGCCGAAGCGCAGTTTGCCCGCTTCAGCCTTTTCGCGGGCGCCAGGCACATTGTCGAGAATCCATTTAATCTTTGTCCCGCTGAAGTAAGCATCGATAATCAGACCCGTTTTTTTGCGTATGCTGTCAACGAGCCCTTGGGCTTTAAGCGAATCGCAAAAGTCGGAAGTGCGGCGGTCTTGCCACACGATGGCATTGTAAACTGGTTCGCCAGTATCGATATCCCACACAATTGTAGTTTCGCGCTGATTGGCAATGCCTATTGCTGCAATATTTAAGCCGTTGATGCCAATCTTTGAAATTGCTTCTGCCACTACTGCAGCCTGCGAGGCCCATATTTCCATTGGGTCGTGCTCAACCCATCCCGGTTGTGGAAATATTTGCTGAAACTCCTTTTGGGCCATCGATGCAATGTGCATTTCGTGGTCAAACAGGATTGCGCGTGAACTGGTGGTGCCTTGGTCGATGGCCAGAATATACTTCTCCATTCTTATGATATAGATTTAAGATTTGCATTGTCGGCAGGAGGCTTCAGTGCGCATTGCACTCCACCGGCAATTGGGTAAGTCAATTTATTGTCTGCACCGATGCACGCACTGATGAATCTTTACATCGGTTTCACTATTTCGTTTCATTTACAAATTAGCGAATTTTCCGTTGAAAATGCAAATTCTGAAAGGTGTAATACATAAAAAAAGCAGACAATCGAAGCCGATTGTCTGCCTTGAGTAGTGAATCCGGGACTCGAACCCGGGTTTCCACCGTGAGAGGGTGGCGTGCTAACCGCTACACTAAATCACCATTTCGCTTTTGCATTGCAAAGTTAAAAATTATTTTCAATAATTCGGGGTATGTATTTCTTAAAATATATTAATATCAACAGATGCCAGCCTATTTTGTGGCTTTCGATTCATATTGTTGTCGCTGATGTCCGTATTTGCCGAATTTTCACTACCTTTACGATAACGGATGAGATTAAAGGAAAAGCATTATGGCACAGCATAACGATACCGGCAGTTGGGGCGAACAGGTTGCCACAGAATATCTGATAACCAAGGGGTATACAATCAGGGAAACCGATTGGCGTTGCGATAAGGTGGAAATCGACATTGTGGCCGAAATCAACCGCAGGCTTGTGATTGTTGAGGTAAAGACTCGTTCCGACGATTTTGTCGACCCTCTGATGGCTGTCGATGTCAAGAAGCAGCACAATCTTGTAAGGGCTGCAAATGCTTATATCAATTACTATGACTTGGATATCGATATCCAGTTCGATATCATCACAATTGTGGGCACTCGCGACAATTATAAGCTTGAGCATTTTCCCGACGCATTCTTTGCGCCGTTGCGCACCTATTAGATAAAATGCGGCGGCGATGGGCATATGTGCCATCGCCGCCGGTATGTTAGTTGAATGCGATTAGTCGTCGAGTTTGTGAATTACGAGGCCCGAACGGAGTTTTGGCTCGAACCAAGTGGTCTTAGGAGGCATGATGTTGCCGGTGTCGGCAATGTTGATTAGTTGTTTCATGCTCACGGGGTAGAGGGCCAATGCTACAGCCATTTCGCCGCTGTCGACTCTGCGCTTCAGTTCTCCAAGCCCGCGGATGCCGCCAACAAAGTCAATGCGTTTGTCGCTTCGAAGGTCGGTAATTCCGAGGATATCGCGGAGTATGAGGTCAGACGAGATTGTTACGTCGAGCACACCGATTGGGTCGGCATCGTTATATGTGCCTTCTTTAGCGGTGAGTGAGTACCATTTTCCTCCAAGATACATCGAGAAGTTGTGCAGGCAAGCCGGATGATAGATTTCGGTGCCTTTGCATTCCACTGTGAAATTCTTCTCAATGGCCTTGATGAAATCTTCTTCGCTGAGGCCGTTGAGGTCCTTGACTACACGGTTATAGTCGATAATCTTAAGATGCGATTCAGGGAAGCATACAGCCAAGAAGAAGTTGTATTCTTCGTTGCCTGTGTGGTGAGGGTTGGCTTTGGCCTTTTCGTTGCCCACCAAGGCAGCTGCGGCTGTGCGGTGGTGACCGTCGGCAATGTAAAGATATGGAATCTCGGCAAACAGCTTTGTGATGGTGTCAATCATCGTTTTGTCGCTGATAACCCAGAAATGATGTCCGAAACCGTCAGGAGCAATGAAATCGTATTCTGGTTTTTCTTTGGTTACGGTCTTGATAATTTCCTCGAGGGCAGGATTGTCGGGGAAAGCGAAGAACACCGGTTCGATGTTGGCATTGTTGATGCGCACATGTTTCATGCGGTCCTCTTCTTTGTCGCGGCGGGTCAGCTCATGTTTCTTGATGCGTCCGCTCATATAGTCGTCAACGTAAGCAGCCACGACGATGCCGTACTGTGTGCGTCCATCCATTGTCTGGGCGTAGATGTAGTAGTTTTCCTGCGGGTCCTGGACAAGCCAGCCTTTTTCCTGGAATTTGCGGAAGTTGGCCACTGCTTTGTCGTATACCTTCGGGTCGTGTTCGTCGGTACCTGGTTCAAAGTCGATTTCAGGTTTGATGATGTGGTAAAGCGATTTCTCGTTACCGGCACATTCATTGCGTGCTTCTTCCGAACTGAGTACATCGTAAGGGCGTGATGCTACCTCAGTGATTAGTTCTTTTGGAGGACGTAAGCCTCTGAATGGTTTTACTCGTGCCATTTTTCTAATGATTGATTATTTGCGAATTATGGTTTGCTCACGGTCGGGACCAACAGAAACAATTGTTATGGGCACGTTTAGTTCTTTTTCCAGGAATGCGATGTAGTTCTTGAAATTCTCTGGGAATTCATCTTCGCTCTTTATTGTTGTCATGTTGGTTTTCCAGCCGGGAAGCTCTTTGTAAATAGGGGTAAGGTTGCTCTCGATGGAGTATGGGAAATCGGTGGTCGTGGTACCATCGATGTCGTAAGCCACACAAGCCTTGATGGTGTCGAAACTGTCGAGCACGTCGCTCTTCATCATTATCAGCTGAGTGACGCCATTTAGCATGATGGTGTAGCGGAGAGCTACAAGGTCAACCCATCCGCATCGGCGTTCGCGTCCGGTTACGGCGCCGTATTCGTGGCCGAGATCGCGGATTTTCTTTCCGGTTTCGTCGTGCAGCTCAGTTGGGAACGGTCCGCTGCCCACTCTGGTGCAGTATGCTTTGAAGATGCCGAACACGTCGCCAATCTTGTTAGGTGCAACGCCAAGGCCGGTACATGCACCTGCGCATATGGTGTTTGATGATGTTACGAACGGATATGAACCGAAATCAACGTCGAGCAGGCTGCCCTGAGCACCTTCGCACAAGATGCTCTTGCCTTGGGCAAGCAGCTTGTTAACGTAGTGCTCGCTGTCGATAAGTTCGTATTGCTGAAGATATTTAACAGCGTCGAGCCATTTGGCTTCAGCCTCGGCAATGTCGGGAGTTTCGCCGGTGATTGCCTTCAGAAGCTCGATGTGGCGCTTCTTGGCGGCAGCATAGCGGTTGTCGAAGTCGAGCAGAGTGTCGCCGATTCGCAGACCGTTGCGGCTGGTCTTGTCGGTGTATGTCGGACCGATGCCTTTGCCGGTGGTGCCAATCTTGGCATCGCCTTTGAGTTTCTCGTAAGCGGCATCGAGCAGCCTGTGGGTGGGCATAATCAGATGGGCTTTCTTTGAGATTTTCAGTATATGTTTAATGTCGACACCGCTTTTTTCGAGCGATTCGGCTTCTTCTCTAAACAATACCGGGTCGAGAACCACCCCATTTCCGATGATGTTGACCTGGCCGTGCTGGAATATTCCCGATGGAATAGAGCGGAGCACATATTTCTTGCCTTCAAATTCAAGAGTATGTCCGGCGTTTGGGCCTCCCTGGAACCGTGCCACTACGTCGTAGCGAGGAGTCAACACGTCAACCACTTTGCCTTTACCTTCATCGCCCCATTGCAATCCGAGAAGAACATCAATTTTCATAATAATTATTCTATTATAGGTTTTAGTTATTGTTTTTTCGATTGTTTTAGCCGGCGCAAACAGTTGTTGCAGATGCCGTAGACGTAAAATGAAAAGTACGATATGGTGAATGCGTTGTATTTCTTTGAGTTCATGTACAAAACGAATTCGGGGTCTTTCACATCCTTTATCTTTCCGCATTCGGTGCAGATAAGGTGGTGATGGTTGGCCTTGCTCAGCAGTTTTTCGTATTGGGCTTGCTGGTCGCCGAATTGCAGTTTTCGTAGTATACCGCATTCACACAGCAGATTCACAGTGTTGTACACTGTGGCTCTGCTCACATGATATGTGTCCTTTTCCAACGACAGGTAAAGGGAGTCGACGTCGAAATGGTCGTCGATTGACAGTATTTTGCCGAGAATCGTCGATCGTTCCGGTGTGTTGCGCAGTTTGCGCTGGCGCAAATACTCCGTAAAGCGCTCAAAGGCATTTGTCTTTACCTTTTCGTCAAGCATCTGTTAAATGTTTGTCCGTCGTTCTTTGTCTTATGCAAAGATAACTCTTCAAATCTTCGATTCAAAACAAACAAGGCACAATTTATCATCGGAATGTCCGGTTTTTCGACGAAAAAAACTTAGTTGGCTAAGGTGTATGCGCTAACTTTCCATTAACTTTGCAGCCATAATCGGTGTGGCCATGTGTTGTGGCTATGATAATAGGCAATTATGAATCAGAAAATCACATTTGGCTTAGTGGTGCTGGCTCTGCTGATGGAACTCATGTGGGGCGTTTCGTTTATTTCCACAAAATATCTGCTTTTGGCCGGGCTCAATGCATCACAAATATATATCATTCGCTTCGGCATTGCCTATTGTTGCATGCTGGCGGTGAGCCGCAAGAATTTCGGCATTACCAACTGGCACGATGAGTTGCTGTTCCTGTTTTGTGGGCTTACGGGAGGCTCGCTCTATTTCATCACCGAGAATGCCGCATTAAATCATACTTTGGTGTCGAATGTCGGGCTCATTGTTACCATTTCGCCGCTGCTCACGGCGTTGTTGTCGGCAGTGGTGATGCGTAAAGAGCGGATATCGCGAGCCTTGGTAATTGGCTCGGTTACGGCCTTCATAGGCGTGGCGTTTGTAATCTATAATTCCAGTTTTCAGATACGTATAAGCCCCTTGGGCGATTTGTTGTCGCTGTTGGCGGCTCTTAGCTGGGCCATATATTCTGTAGCTTTGCTGTTTGTCAAGACTCATCGATATTCAACAATTGTGGTCACTCGCAAGGTGTTTTTCTATGGCATTGTCACGAGCATACCATTTGCCTTTATGCTTCATTCCGACATCAGCGCATCGGTGTTTTCCGATGGATGGGTATTATTCAATCTGGTGTTCCTCGGGCTTGGAGCATCGATGAGCGCTTTCCTTATATGGAACTGGTTGGTAAAGTGCATTGGTGCGGTGAAATCGTCTAATTTCCTTTATCTCGGGCCGATAATCACGTTGGCGGCATCGGCTATAATGCTTGGTGAGAGGGTAACCGTGATAGGCTATATTGGTTGCGTGCTGATTCTTGGCGGCGTGATACTTGGCGAGAAACTGCGTTTCTGATTAGGCCATCCGTTCCAGCAGATTTGCTTTAAGGCCTTTTATCGCGTTGCTGTCTGAGTCGTCGGGCTTGATAGCATTGCGCAATGCATCGCGGAATTCGGCACTCGAATTGTCGACTATGTTGAGCGCCAACCGCAGGGCAGAGTAGATGTGCTCGCTGATGCCGAAAAGCTGCAGACACAGTGGCTCGGCAAAAGATGTTCTGCGTAGTAATTTGTGGCAAAGAATATCGGTGGTTTCGACACAAACACATTCCTTAATCATTTTCAGCGCGTCGTTTTGGCCGATAGCATCTGACGGCATAATCATTGGTGCCAGAAGCTGCGCTTCGCGGCAAGACGTGTCTGCCCATAGCTCGCGGGCAAGGCTTGCATCGAGTCCGATAAGCCGGGCAATGTCGGTAATCTGTGGCAGATTCAGCCCGAATATTATTCGGTGAGGGTCGCCGGCTTTGCGTAGGGTGTCGGCAATTATGCCGTTGCGGAAGGTATAGAATTGTTGTCTGATTTCCTTTATTGTCATTGTTCCTGTAGTTTTGTACAAAAATAGTGAAACAAATGTGCCGATACAAGAAGCCACGACCAAAATACGTATGGCCGTGGCTTCTGTGGGTTGATATCAGTGTTGATTATTTTGTCAGAGGAGAATAATCGCGAGCATATCGGAGCATCTGGTCAACATATCCCTCGGTGTAGTCAATCTTAACGTCGGTAATGTTGCCGGCGTTGTCGTAAACCGGTTTGTATACAGGGTTGACGAATCCTTTGTAAGGGGCAATGTCGAGTTTCGAGTAACGGTTGAGTATTTCCTGGTGAAGAGATTGGTCGACTTTCACAGCATATTTCTCAACTAACTCGCGCCCGGCATCGTAGTCGCCTTCCGACTTGATGCGTTGTATTTCGCTCAGCAATTCGCCAAAGAGTCCGCGAAGTTTTGCGTAGTCGTTGATTTTCAGGTAAGTCTTGCCGTCTTTCTTTACCAGTTCCACCACATTGTCCTTCTTGCCGTGCTCCATGGCCCATTCGGCAATGAGCTTGCGGTTGCGCATATGAGCTTCTTCGATGTCCTTTCCTGGCTCGATGCGCATAAGCTGGGTCATAAGACCGTTAAGCATATATTTGTAATATTCAGCCTTATAGGCATTCGGATTGTCGAGCAGTCCGAGGTCGACGAGTTTCTGGTCGGCAAGATAGTAGAGCGCGAACAGGTCAGCGCGGGTTTCCTCAAGAGTCGAGCCATGCTCCTTCAGTGCGTCGGGATCAACACCCGGAAGTAGTTTGCCCGAGCCATGGCCGAGGCATTCATGGAGGTCGGTGTGCAAGTTGTCGGTGATAAAGAGATATTTGTCGAGCAGGTCACGGTCGGCCTGTTCAAGAACGAATTCCTCGTTGAAACCGTTGCCGTGCGAAGCTTTGTCGTAGGCATCGGTAATGTTTTCGATAGTTACCGACTTAGAACCGTGCTCGGCGCGAATCCAGTTGGCGTTAGGGAGGTTGATGCCGATAGGAGTTGCCGGGTAGGAGTCGCCGGCAAGGATGCAGGCTGTGATAACCTTGGCAGATACACCTTTCACTTCATCTTTCTTGAAGCGTGCATCGACTGGCGAGTGCTCTTCAAACCATTTCGCATTGCTGCTAAGTACCTCGGTGCGGTGCGATGCGCTTTCATTCTTGAAGTTGACAATTGATTCCCATGCGCCAGTCATTCCCAGAGGGTCGCCATACGACTCGATGAAACCGTTGATAAAGTCGACGCGGCTCTTGGTGTCTTCGACCCACATAATAGAGTAGTCGTCGAACGATTTCAGGTTGCCGCTGATATAGTAGTCAATGAGTTTTTGGATTGTACGGCGCTGAACATCGTTTTCAGCCACACTGGCAGCTTTGTCAAGCCAATAGATAATGCGCTTGATGGCTTTTGAGTATAGGCCGCCAACGCAGTAAACCTCTTCTTCAACCTTTCCGTCCTTTTTCACCACCTTGGCGTTCAAACCGTATGAAATGGGGCGTGGATCGTTGGGTTTCTTAAGCGATGCATAGTACTCTTCAACCTCTTTTTGAGTTACGCCTTCGTAAAGGTTGTTGGCAGAGGTAACAATCAAGTCCTCACCGGCAGCCTGGTTAACACGCTTGGCGCGGTATTGCGGGTCGAAGATGGTCTTTACCGTTTCGTCGAGAGCGGCCTTGGTGCGTACAGCCTCGGGTTTTTCCTTGAGTTTGCGCACTTCGCCAAGAAAGAACGCCTTGCTGAATTCGGGTACAAACTTGTCGGTAGAGTAATGGTGATGTATGCCATTGCCAAACCATACTTGCTTAAGATACTTCTCAAATGCCTTGAACTCCTTTGAATTCTTGTCGCCTTTGTAATTAACGTATATTTTCTCGAGCAATTGACGGATGGCAAGGTTGTTGCTGCCGTTTTGGTCGAAGAGGATGTCGCGGCCCTCGAGAGCTGCCTCGGTGAGGTAGTATACAAGTTTCTTCTGATTGAGCGACAGCTCGTCGAATCCAGGTACTTCGTAGCGGAGCACCTCGATGTCGGCAAAGCGGTCGACATGATAGTTGAAGTTTGCTGCAGTAGTCATGTCAAACGATGATAATGCAATGATTGTTGCAAATAATATTCCTTTTTTCATATTTCGTAATTATAGTTTATTCAACGTATAGAACCAAACCCTTCAAATATTCGCCCTCAGGGTGATAAATGTTAATTGGGTGGTCGGCAGGTTGGGTTAGCTGATGCAGTATACGCACTTTGCGGCGCGACATAGCTGCTGCGCTGAACACTGCCAGCCTGAATTGCTCGCGCGACACTGCCTGCGAACAAGAGAAGGTGAACAGAATGCCTCCCGGTTTGATTTTGTCGAATGCCTTGGCATTGAGTTTCTTGTATCCTATAAGGGCATTCTTCAAAGCGCTTTTGTGCTTGGCAAATGCCGGGGGGTCGAGTATGATGAGGTCGTAGGCGTCGGTTGGCATATCGTCGAGATACTTGAATGCATCTTCGGCAAATGCCTCGTGACGATTGTCGCCCGGGAAATTCAGTTCCACATTGTTTCGGGTGAGTTGGATTGCCTTCGATGAACTGTCGACAGAGTGCACCAAAGTGGCACCACCGCGCATGGCATAGAACGAGAAGCCTCCGGTGTAGCAGAACATATTGAGCACTTTGCGGCCGTGAGCATATTTCTCAAGAAGGGCGCGGTTGTCGCGCTGATCGACGAAAAATCCGGTTTTCTGTCCCTTCAACCAGTCGGAATGGAACTTAAGACCGTTTTCCATGGCAACGTTGGTCTCGAACTGGCCAATGAGATAATCGTTTTGAGCATCGAGGTGCGCCTTGTAGGGAAGGGTGGTTTCCGATTTATAGTACACATTCTTTATGTCGATTCCCGGCAGTTTTACCAGCGCCTCGGCAAAAATATTGCGCGCGAAGTGCATACCGGGTGAATGGGCTTGCAGAACGGCGGTGTTGCCGTAGATATCAACCACCAGACCGGGCAGAAAATCGCCCTCGCCGTGTACCAGACGGAAGGCATTGTTGTCGGGGCGAATCAGCCCGAGGGCCTTACGAACTTCAAGCGCTTCGTTCAGTCGGTTGAAGAAGAAATCGGAGTCGATATCGGTGTCGGAGAAAGAGAGTATTCGCACCATTATGCTGCCAATCTGGAAATGCCCGTTGCCAATGTGGCGGCCGTTGTTGGCATATACCGAAACAATGTCGCCTTCCTCAATATCTTCATCGGCATGAGCAATGGCTCCTGAGAATACCCAAGGATGGAATCGGTCGAGCGATTCCTCCTTGCCCCGTTTCAATGTTATTTGTTTATATTGCATTCGCTTATTTTATTAAGAATCGGTAAATGTCGTTGCCGTTGGCATAGATGAGCAGGGCAAACAGCAGTATCATACCGGTAATCTGAGCATATTCAAGGAATTTATCGCTGAGCTTTCGGCCGCTGACGATTTCAACAATCAGGAACAGCACATGTCCGCCGTCGAGGGCCGGAATGGGCAGAATGTTCATGAAAGCGAGTATAACCGACAGAAATGCAGTGATGTTCCAGAATCCGAACCAGTCCCATTTGTCGGGGAATACGCTGCCGATGGCTCCGAATCCGCCAAGGCTCTGTGCACCTTCTTTGGTGAACACCAGCTTCATCTGTGAAACGTAGCTCTTCAGTTTTTCCACGCCAAGAACCACTCCACGCGGTATCGATTCCAATAGACCATATTTCTTGTATTGAACTGGATAAATCTTGTCGATGCTTTGCAGTGCAACACCAATCTTGCCGTTTTCGTTAATCTCAACCTGTGCGTTCTCCACTGTGCCGTTGCGCTTGAAGGCAATGGTTGCAGTGGTGCCTTTGTGGCTGTTCAGCTCTTTTGAGAAGAGGTCGAACGACGGGGTGGCAATACCGTTAACCGACATTATTGCGTCGCCTTCCTGCAAGCCTGCCTTGGATGCGCCCATGCCGTTTTCGGTGCTGAGCACCACCACAGGCATGCGGTAGGTCATGAAAAAGCTTTTCGATTCTTCAATCTCCTTGTTGGCCTTCAGTGCAAAACCGTCGGGTATCAGAATTGTCACAGTTGAATCGTTGCGCATCACAGTCACTTCCTTTGCGGTTACCATTTTCATGATGTTGTCGCCGGTGAGATAGTCGAGCTGTTCGCCGTCGGCTGTCAAGGGAATGTCGCCGTCAACGAAGCCAATGGAGTGGGCCGATTCGCAATATGCCATTCCGGCAGTGGCATCCTTGAAGAGCACATACGATTCGCCCCAATGGTAAACCACTCCGGCATATATAACCATTGCAAGAATGAAATTGAAGAGTACTCCGGCAATCATTATAAGCAGACGTTGATAAGCTGGCTTCGCGCGGAACTCCCATGGCTTAACCGGTTGTGCCATTTGCTCTTTGTCCATCGATTCGTCAATCATTCCGGCTATCTTTACATATCCGCCCAGCGGAAGCCATCCGATGCCATATTCTGTGTCGCGCCATGTCGATTTGTCGGGGTCGGCATTGGCTGCCTTTTTGGGCTTATATTTATATAATGAGAACCAAGGGTCGAAAAACAGATAAAATTTTTCGACTTTCACGCCAAAGATGCGTGCAAATATATAGTGCCCAAACTCATGTATTGTCACCAATATTGCGAGTGCGAGCATCAGCTGAAGTGCTTTTATCAGAAATGTTTCCATTTTAGTGTCGATGTTTTATTTAATGATTGTAGATGTGTAAGCCCTGATTTCGCTGTTTGTTGCGATAAGGTCGTCGTATGTGGGGTTTTCAATGAAATGTGCGCTGTCGATTGCCTTCCTGACATATTTGGGAATGTCGACAAATCGGATTTTCTCGCCGAGCAATGCTGCAACGGCTATTTCGTTGGCGGCATTGAGAGCGCACGGGATGTTCCCTCCACGGTTTATGGCTTCGTAGGCCATGGCAAGCATAGGAAAGCGGTCGAGGTCGGGACGTTCGAAGGTGAGGTTCATATAGTCATCCACTGTGAGCTTGCGTGAGTCGGTTGCCAGTCGTTCGCGGCAGCCGAGTGCATAGCGAATGGGCAGATGCATGTCGGGCAATCCGAGCTGAGCCTTAACCGAGCCGTCGACAAATTCCACCATCGAATGAATTATTGATTGAGGGTGCACAACCACCTCGATGTCGCTGGCATCGACGTCGAACAGCCATTTGGCTTCCATTATTTCGAAGCCCTTGTTCATCATCGAAGCCGAATCGATGGTAACTTTGGCGCCCATCTTCCAGTTTGGGTGATTGAGCGCATCGGCCACGCTTACTTTCTCAATTTGGCTCTTGGTGAAAGTGCGGAACGGACCTCCGGAGGCAGTGAGAATGAGTTTCCTGATTGATTCGTGGGTTTCTCCGGCAAGACATTGGAATATTGCCGAATGTTCCGAATCGACCGGATATATCTTTGTTGCCGATTTGCGTTGGAGCGATGTAATGAGAGCGCCGGCCACCACCAAGGTTTCCTTGTTCGAAAGGGCTATGTCCTTGCCGTGCTTTATTGCCTCGATTGTGGGTTCCAGACCACTGTATCCCACCATTGCTGTCACCACCATGTCGATGTCGGCAATGCTCATGGCATCGGCAATGGCTTTTGCACCGCCAAGCACCTTGGTGTTAGAGCCTTTAAGGTTGGCGCTGAGCTCGGCATATTTGCTTTCGTCGGCAATGATTACGTATTCCGGCTCAAAGCGCAAGGCCTGTTCGGTGAGCAACGTCACATTGCGGTTTGCTGTAAGCAAAAAAGCATGGAATCGGTCGGGGTATTCAGCTATTATGTCGAGCGTCTGTGTCCCAATCGAACCTGTACTTCCCAATATGGCTATATTCTTTTTAGTTTTCACGCTTGAGATTCTGTTTTTTGTTCTAACTTGCAAAATTACGTGATTTATCTTGGTTTGAAAAATCCAATTTCATAAAACTATATAAAAATGTAGGAGCAACCTATTTGTCTGGAACAAAATGGCATTGATGGGAAGCACTTATCCTAGCTTGTTTTTTGCTTTTGAAAACGCGATTGGCAGTAAGCTGTTGTGGCTGTAGGTGCGCGGAGATGTCAGAATGTGATGTAGTCGGTGGGGTTTACGGCTGTGCCGTTGTGCCATATACTGAAACGGAGCCCAGAGCCGGAAGTGGTGGCAATGCGTTGGCCGGTTGCCACTTTGTCGCCTTCACTCACATATATGTCGGCCAGCCCTTTGTAAATTGATATGAATCCGTTTTGATGCTGTACGGCCAGTTGTGCACCGTTTTCGCTCAGGTGCGATGCCATTATCACTGAGCCGCTGTAAATGTTGGCCACTGCCGAGCCGGCTTTTGCGCTTACTATGATCTCCTTGGTGGCGGGGTTGAAAGTTTCCACTTCGCCCGATATTGGTTGGGCAAACACAATTCCCTCGGCTGCCATAGGAGTGAGGATGGCTATGTTGAACTTTTCCTCATCGTCGATTTCCTTCACAAACTGGCGCTCTATTTCGCTTGGCTGTCGCAGCAGTGAGTCGGCTGAGGCGAGCGACAGCGTGTCGGTGGATTTGTCGATTGGCGCTGTGCTTACGCCATCGTTCAGAATGTTTCGCAGATTGGCAAAGTATTGTTCGGTGGATGCAACCTTGAATTCGAGCGAGTCGAGACGTTCGCTGTTGAGGATGCTCTGATTGCGTTGCTCGCTTTTCAGGTATCCGGGCAGCAGAGTGCGCAGAGGTGTGCCGACAATTATGGTGGTTATTAGCGATACCACGGCCAATATGCTCACCACCAGTGCAATGAATGCCTTCAGGCGAGTCATGCGGATACTCCAAAGCTCGTTGAGGGTGTTCTCGCTGATAAACGAAAGCCTGTAGCGGCGCTTTATTGGCTTATCGGATATGCCATTGTTCTTTTTCATACCATATGATGACGAATATGACAAAAGTACAGAATTTATTCGATTTGTCAACAATTATGGAGTTTTTTCGCTAATTCAAATCGGTGTGGCACGCAATTTGTTACAAATAAATGTGATTTAAGTGAATAGAAACCGAGTCAGATGCATATTTTGAACCATTTTATGGTAAAATATTTGGAAAAAATGTTGTATATGACAAATGTAATATTTACTTTTGTTGCGTGGATTGCGTTAAATGTGCGTTAAATGCTGTACTAAAAACAATCTGCGAGTGTTAGTTGTTAATTATAATAAAATGTATATTCAATTCTATTCTAATTTTTAAAATTTATGAAGACTAAAAGATTTTTACTTTCGTTTTTAGTTTTTGGCGCAGTTGCTTTCTTCTGCAACAATGCTAATGCTGAGGAAGTAGTCGTTGACGAAAACTTGGCTAACGTAGAGTGTAAGGATTATGCCGCTAATTCATGGCGTCAGAACTGGTTCCTTCAGTTGGGTGCCGGTATGAATGCTCCATTTGTTGAGAACTATCTCTCAAACGGTGAAGAGAAGCATCATATTACTCTTGCTCTCAACGCTGGTTTCGGTCATTGGTTCTCTCCATATTTGGCTGTTCGCTTTAGCGCTCTTGGTGGTGCTCTTCACTGGGACAACAACGACTTCAGCAAGGCTAAATATGCTAACCTCAACATGGACTTGATGTGGGATATGTTCAACTCGATTGGTGGCATCAACACTAAGCGCGTATTTACTATCGTTCCTTTCGTTGGTATCGGTGGTACTTATGTATGGGACATCAAATCGGCTGGCTCAAACATCTATGGCGACAATGGTGTTAAGGACCGCACTTGGGCTCTCCCAGTATCTGCCGGTTTGCAATTCCGTTTCCGTCTTTGCAAGTATGTTGACTTCTTCTTGGAAGGCCGCGCTCAGTTCTACGGCGACAACTTCAACGGTTGCGCTTATGGCGACCCTATTGACGTTAACTTGACTGCTATCGGTGGTCTTACTTTCAATTTCGGTGGTCGTCACTTCGACACTGTAAATCCTTGCAACTACCTCGACTACATCAACAAGCTCAACGGCCAGGTTAACGCTCTTCGTGGCGAACTCGCTTCAACTGCTGCTGCTCTCGCAGCTTGCGAAGCTCAGCTCCCATGTCCTGAAGTTAAGCAGGTTGAATGTCCGGAAAATCCAAGCGCTATGCTCTCAGCCGTTCGCTTCTCGCTCAACTCTTCGAAGATTGCTAAGCGCGAAATGGTTAACGTTTACAACGTTGCTGAATGGATGAAGGCAAACAAGGATGCCAAGGTTTCTATCAACGGTTATGCTGACAAGAAGACTGGTACTTCTGCTTACAACGAAAAACTTTCTGAACGTCGTGCTAAAGCCGTTTACGACAAGCTCGTTGAATATGGCGTAGACGCCGACAGATTGAGCATCAACGCTCACGGCGACGCTGTTCAGCCTTATGCTGACCAGAACGACTGGAACCGCATCGTTCTCTTCGAAACTAAGTAATGTAATTTATCAAGTTTCAATATCACAAGGCGTGTCTCTCTTCGAGGCGCGCCTTTTTTGTTATATGAAATGGTGATAAGCCGCTTTGCCTAAATCCGGACCAGGGAACTATGACAGGGAATAACTATATTATAAATCCACTGAGAGGAGATATTGCTTATACTTGTAATTATTGCGATAGACGAAATTGGCAGCGTTAGAATAGGGAATTAAAAGTGATTGAGGTATCAATTGACTGCTCCTGATGGAACTCATTTAGAGGTTTAACAGGGAATTATATTGTAGGGAAACCTTCGCAGATTTCTATACAAATAGAAGAAGCAAATCAACCGTCAGTCTCGCAAAGTTACTTATCATAAACACTCCGAAGAGGCGTGGGCTAATGCAGCTAAGGCTCCTTCCGATGCACAGATATGGAATTATTCTGAATTAACAGGATGGCACTGATAAAAAACTTTATGTAGAGTAGGCTTTTAGTATGGGGAATTGGTCTTGCAGAGCATATGGATAGGGATGACCATTATAATCAGAGGGCGCCGAATCGTGCGATTCAGCGCCCTCGTTATGCAATCATGTGGCTTGTATGTTACTTGGCGGTGCCGTTCATCACCACAAGAATCTTGTTGTTAAGCTTTATGTTCTTTTTCAGGAACTTATTGAACTCTTCGAGAGTTATATTCTTGAGAATATCGCCACGACCGGTGTAGATGTCGTTGCCTAAAGCTCGATACGACATCACCGTCATCCAGAATCGGTTTTCGCGCAAGCTGTTCTCATACTGCTTCAGCGCGGCTTCTTTCACTTTCTGGAAATCGTCGGCCTTGGCTCCGTTTTCAATAACCTGCTTGAGCTCGTTGATGGCACGGTTGGTGAGGCGCTCACGCTGCTCTACATTGGTATCGAATCGGAAGAGAATAGAGTATTCTTTCAGGAAAGCCGACAGGCGAGCAGCAGTTCCAACACCGTATGTGCCGCCCTCTTCTTCGCGGATGGTACGGGTGTACACTATGTCCATCACTTCAGATAGGAAGTTCATCATTATGCTGTTCTTCAGATTGAACTTCATGTCGCCAGTGAGTTGGCATTGAACCGTAACCTTCGGGTTTTCCATCGGAAGGTCGAAGATGTTCTCTTTCACGCCACGCACTACCGAGCTGGTGTAGGTTGTCTTTTCGCGGACACCGTTGTCGGGGAGCGATGCAATGTATTTCTCGATGAGCGGACGTATTGAGTCGACTGTGAAGTTTCCAACAAACGAGAATGTGAAGTCGCCGGCATTAGCCATGCGCTGGCGATACATTTCAAGAGCCTTTCCGAAGTTGAGGTTTTTGATGGTTTCCTCGCTCGGAGTCATCTTCAGCAGATTGTGGTTATAGGCTGTGCCGTTAACTGAATCGGTGAATACAGTGAGAGGGCTGTTTTTCGACAGTGCGATGCTCGAAATCCAAGTGCTGCGCTTTGCCTCGTAGGTCTGTTCGTCGGGACGGATGTCGGTGAAGTATAGATAGTTGAGCTGAAGCATTGTCTCCAGGTCTTTCTTGTTCGACGAGCCGCTGAGTGTTTCCTGTGAGTCGCTCAAAGAGAAATCAACGTCGGCAGTCTTGCCGGCCATGTATTTGGCAAGGGCAGTGCGAGTGTATGGGCCAACGGCGCTGCATCCAACCACTGCATCCATCATCATCAGCTCAGGGCTGAATACATCCTTGTATGCCCAGTTTCCGCCTACACTTGTTGCCTGCATCGAAATCTCGTCGTTCTTGAAGGTGGTGGGCTTCAATTGAACCTTTGCGCCGTTCGACAGCACCCAAGTGGTAATGCCTGTGGCAGCATCGGTGCTTTCCTTAACTATTTTGCCGGCTACAGGCTCGTTGGCCAGCAGTGGCTCGTTTGACACCTCATCAACATAGGCTTCAACCTGTTGCGAGAGGACGCTCTTGAAGTTGCTTTCCACTTTCTCTTTCGACGGATACTTCAGACCTTCCTTGTTTGGACCGCTGATAATCATGCTCACATTGTCGTCGCTAATCAGGTTCTTGGCATATGCCGATACCTCTTCCACCGAGATGGTGCCAAGCAGCGCCTCGGCAGTGCGGTATTCGATTTCGATGCCCGGAATGTAGCCACCGTCGGTGAAGTGGTTGATGTATTCCTGTGCGTACGATACGCTTTTGCGCTTGCTGCGCTCGTTGTACATATTCTCGTAGTTGGTCTTTATATCAGCTTTAGCGCGGTCGAGCTCGCTGGCGGTGAAGCCGTGGAGATTAACGCGCTGAGCCTCTGTGAGCAAGGTCTTGAATGTCTCGAGGGTCATGCCTTCCTTGGCCAGGCCAACAAGTGTATAAGCATCTTTTGTCTTGGCAATAAAGAAGTTGTCATCTGCAGCCTGAGCATACATCAGCGGTGCTTCCGGCTTTTGAGCTATCTCGGAAAGGCGAGTGGTGAGCATTGAGCCTGAAAGTTGGGCAATAAGCTGCTGGCGGGCATAACCGATGGTGTTGCGCTCGTTGTCGGGGACTGTAGGATGTTGGAAGAACACATACACCAAGGTGTTAGAAGCTTCAGGGTCGGTGTGTAGGGCGTAGTCGATGCCTTTGTGGTCGGGCACAGCGAAATACTCGCGAGTGGCAGGGTTCTCCGGCATTTTGATGGGTGAGAACAGCTCCTTCACTTTCTGCTCCATCTTTTCGGCATCGAAGTCACCAATAACGATGATGCCCTGTTGGTCAGGACGGTACCAGCGGTGGTAGTAATCGCGAAGTTCCTCAGGCTTGAAGTTCATCACCACCTCCATGGTGCCGATAGGCATACGGTTGGCATATTTGCTATCGTGGAAAATAATGGGCAGCACGCTCTCGTAGAGGCGTTGGTTGGCATCGCCGCGGGTGCGCCACTCTTCGTTAATCACACCACGCTCGGCATCGATTTCCTTCTCGTCGAGGGTGATGGCGCACGACCAGTCGTGCAGCACCAGCAGTGCCGAGTCAAGCACGGCTTCGCGCTCGGTAGGAACATTCGATAGCCGGTAAACTGTGCGGTCGAAGCTGGTATAGGCGTTGATGTCGCCACCGAAGGTAAGTCCTATACTCTGAAAATATTCGAGCATCTGCTTGCCGGGAAAGTGTTCAAGCCCGTTGAAAGCCATATGTTCGAGAAAGTGGGCCAGACCACGCTGGTTCTCCTCTTCAAGAATCGAACCCACTTTTTGGGCAATGTGGAATTCGGCTCGGTTCTTAGGCTCTTCGTTGTGACGGATGTAGTAGGTGAGTCCATTGGGCAGTACCCCATATCTCACCTGGTTGTCGATTGGAAATTGTTGCTTTAGGACATCGCTCTGGGCCGATGCTCCAGCGACGAATATCATCGCCATCAGCAACATTAATGTAATGCTTAGTCGTCTCATAATTTGAATTATTGTTTATAATATATATTATCGGTTTTATATCACTCTGTTTTGCCTTTGCTATAATAATTAGACTCGGTTCTGTGCCTGTTCGTTGCAATAGCCGGTCGGGTTTAACTAAAATTTAACTTTTAAAATCTGTCGGATGCCACCTATCTTATGCAAAGATAGCATTTTTATGCCAATCAAGCAGTTAATGGCTGCAATATATGGAATTGGAAATAAATATTGCTTAACTTTACATATCTAATTATAGATGACAATGGTTATACGTCATGCCGAGATGGCCGATCTGCCGGCCATGATGGATATGTTCGCTCGGGCTCGTGCCTTTATGGCATCGTCGGGCAATCCCAATCAGTGGGTCGATGGTTATCCGTCGGCCGAGGTTGCTATGCGCGACATTGAGGCTCGTAATGCCTATGTGTGCGCCGGCGCCGACGGCAGCTTGCTTGCCACGTTCTGCTTCATCGTTGGAGACGACCCCACCTATGCCGTAATCGAACAAGGCCGATGGCTCAATTCGCGCCCATATGCTACCATCCACCGTCTGGCATCGTCTGGCATTGAGGCTGGCATGGCTTTGGAATGCCTCCGTTGGGCTGCTTCCCATGGCCTTGACCTTCGGGCCGACACCCACGCCGACAACCACATAATGCAGCACATCCTGCTCAAGTTCGGATTCATCAGCTGCGGCATCATCTACACCCACAACGGCACTCCACGGCTGGCTTTTCACTATGTGGCCGATTAATGGTGCTTTTTTTCGATTTTTTTGTATTTTTTGCCGATAAAAAATGTGTGATATCCAAAAATCTCCTATATTTGCACTATCATTACATAGGCAATGAGCGGTGGCAATTTGCTATTGGATGGCACACCCAATTGCTGTTTGATTAAGTGCTGATACACGAATAAACTAATTTTTCTACAATATTGTGGCAATTTGCCACGCACTAACAAGTAACTATTAAATCTATTAAACGATGAACGTTAACGAAATTCTACGTGATCTTGAAGCAAAACATCCCGGCGAGAAGGAGTATTTGCAAGCTGTGAAAGAAGTGTTGCTTTCTGTTCAAGATGTATATAACCAGCATCCTGAGTTCGAGAAAAACAAGATTATCGAACGTATGGTTGAGCCCGATAGAATCTTCACTTTCCGTGTAACCTGGATTGACGACAAGGGAGAAGTACAGACCAACATCGGCTATCGCGTACAGTTTAACAACGCCATTGGCCCCTACAAGGGCGGTATTCGTTTCCACGCTTCGGTTAACCTCTCAATTCTTAAGTTCCTCGGCTTTGAGCAGACATTCAAGAATGCCCTCACCACATTGCCAATGGGTGGTGGCAAGGGTGGTTCCGACTTCAGCCCACGTGGCAAGTCCGACCGCGAAATTATGCGTTTCTGCCAGGCATTCATTCTCGAACTTTGGAAGAACCTCGGCCCTGACCGCGACGTTCCGGCAGGCGATATAGGAGTAGGCGGTCGCGAAGTAGGCTATATGTTTGGCATGTATAAGAAACTTCAGAACGAGCATACCGGTACATTCACAGGAAAGGGCCTCGAATTTGGTGGCTCGAAGATACGTCCAGAGGCTACTGGTTTTGGCGCATGCTACTTTGTTGAGAACATGCTTCGAACCAAGGGCGAGACTTTTGCCGGCAAGACAGTGGCCATCTCAGGCTTTGGTAACGTGGCGTGGGGTGCTGCAACAAAGGCAACCCAGCTCGGAGCAAAGGTGGTAACCATCTCAGGTCCTGACGGATACGTTTACGACCCCGACGGAATTTCCGGCGAGAAAATCGACTATATGCTACAGCTCCGCGCATCTGGCGAGGACATCGTGGCTCCATATGCCGAACGCTATCCCAACGCTACATTCTATCCAGGACGTCGTCCGTGGGAAGTTAAGGTTGACATCGCCATGCCATGTGCCACTCAGAACGAAGTGGGCAAGGAAGATGCCGAAAACCTTGTGAAGAACAATGTGATGTGTGTGGGCGAAGTTTCAAACATGGGCTGCACACCCGAAGCCATCGACACCTTCATCGCCGCCAAGGTAATGTACGGACCTGGCAAGGCCGTTAATGCCGGTGGCGTTGCCACTTCTGGCCTCGAAATGAGCCAGAATGCAATGCATCTCTCATGGTCGGAAGCCGAAGTCGACGAAAAGCTCCATGGCATCATGAACGATATCCATCACCAGTGCGTAAAATACGGAACAGAGCCTGATGGCTACATCAACTACATGAAGGGCGCCAACATTGCCGGCTTCATGAAAGTGGCCCACGCAATGATGGGACAAGGCATAGTGTAATCCCGTAACAACGAGCAACAACTGGGGGAGGACTCGGCTTTGGCTGAGTCCTCCCTTTAGATATATATGGAAAGTGAGCGCACGCATTCACTTTCTGTTCAATAATGATATTTACTAATCCGTTGCTGAATCTTCTAATTGTACTGGATTATGCAGTCTTAATACCTTCTTGATTTTGTAAACTATTACCCATTGACAAATGTTTTCGTTTAAGTATTCAGATTCATTTCCTTCATAATCGGTTATTACATCTGTGGTAGATATGAGCTTAATGCTATTATCTTGGAAATCAACAAGGTATCCATCATTATCGAATTCTTGAGTGCTGTACACTTCCCATGTAATTGTGGTAAGGGATGTTTCTTCTCCTTGGTATTCAACTTTTTTATCTGATACAACTTTCACCATAATTGAAGGGTCGGCATTGTATGTAAGAATGCTGCCCTCCACGATCCCCATTAGAGTGAAATTAAGGGGTGGACGGTGTTTTGAAACTTTCTCAAGAGATGCAATATCGTTAGCTTCAAGATCATTGGTCATTTCGTTGCTTACCTCATCGGTTACATCTTTTCGGTTAAATAGTTCTAAGATTGCAATTGCTTGATCTTTATGTATTTGAAAGAATTCTCGGTTTGTATTGATGCGCTGAGGCTCGAATGCCTTGTGTAGAGCTTTCTCTATTTTTAGACAATCAATTGAATTTACCTCACAAGCATATTCTACATCAAATGGTACTGGAACCCCTGTTGTATACAATTCTCTTAAACGAGAATCTAATTCACAACGTGTTGTCATTCCTATTTTTACTAATGTTGGCACAAACTGGATAGGGGATAGGGAAGGCGGGCGGCATCTTGCGATGCTGCCCGCCTTTTGTGGTGCTACGCCTTTGGCTTCGCTTGTTTAAGGTTTCGCCAAGTTGAGCTCTGTGGCTATTCGTAGCGGATTGCTTCGATGGGGTCGAGTCCTGAGGCTTTCTTTGCCGGGTACCAACCGAAGAATATTCCGGTGGCAGTGCACACCAGGAATGAAAGCACTACCGAGTAGCCTTGTATGGCGATGGGCCAGTTGAGAATGCCTTTCACCGCCACAGCAGCCCCGCAGCCAAGGATTACGCCAATTATGCCTCCAGTGATGCTTATTATCACCGATTCAATGAGGAATTGTGCAAGGATGTCGCGTCCGCGGGCGCCGATGCTCATACGCAGGCCTATCTCGCGCGTGCGCTCGGTAACCGACACATACATAATGTTCATAATGCCGATACCGCCCACCAGCAGCGATATGCCGGCTATGCAAGCCAGCAGAATGGTCATCATGTCGCTGGTTGAGCTCATCATCGAGCTGAGTTCTTGCTGCGAGCGTACGTTGAAATCGTCGTCGTCGGTTTCCTTCAGCTTGTGGTTCTTGCGCAGGATGCCAGTGATTTCGTCAATGGCAGATTCGGTTTGCTCTTCAACTATAGCCGATGCAAAGAGTCCTTGGATGTAGTCGATGGCAAGCACACGTTTCATGATGGTAGAGTAGGGAGCCAGCACCACATCGTCCTGGTCCATACCCATGCTGTTGTAGCCCTTCGATTCGAGCACACCGATTACGGTGAACGGAATTTTGTTGAATCGGACCACTTTGCCTAAGGGGCTGCTGCCGTCGGGGAAAAGGTTATCGATAACCGTTTTGCCGAGGATGCACACCTTGGCGGCGCTCTGTATGTCGCGTGAGGTGAACATGCTGCCGCTTTCAACCTTGAGTTTGCGTATCTCCAGATATGCCGGCGACACGCCGTAGATGGTTGATGGGTAGTTGTTGGCACCGTAGATGAGTTGTCCGCCGCTGTTAACCGATGGCGATACGGCACTGAGCAATGTGCACTGGTCGAGTATCGACTGGTAGTCGACAGGTTTCAGTGTCTGCATGTCGTCGGCCGATTGGCGCACGCCGCCTCGGTTTTCGGTGCCGGGCATAATCATAATCATGTTAGAGCCCATTTCTGAAATCTGGGCCTTGATGCTTTGCTTCGAGCCTTGGCCTATTGCGAGCATGGTGATTACCGAGCCCACGCCTATAATGATGCCGAGCATAGTGAGAAAGCAACGCAATTTGTTGTTTCCCAATGCCTTGATGGCTATTTTCAATAGATTCAGTATGTTCATAATGTCAGTCGTTCTCTTTAGGAAGTGAATCGTAAACCTCTTTAGCCGAGCGGATGTTGGTGTTAATCGTGTCGGATACAATCTTGCCGTCGCGTAGCACTATGTTTCGGCTGCTGAACTGCGACAGTTCCGGATTGTGAGTTACGAATATTATGGTGCGTCCGCGGCGGAAAATTTCCTGGAACAGCATCAGTATGCTATAAGAAGTGCGGGTATCGAGGTTACCAGTGGCCTCATCGGCAAGCAGAATCACGGGGTCGTTGACGAGAGCGCGAGCTATGGCTACACGCTGCTGCTGTCCGCCCGACATCTGGTTTGATTTGTGCATCTTGCGGTCGCTCAGCCCCACCACATCGAGAGCTTCCGAAGCGCGGCGCTCGCGTTCTTTGGCCGATATCTTCGAGTTGTACATCAGTGGCAGCTCCACATTCTCAAGTGCAGTGGTTTTAGGCAGCAGGTTATAGTTCTGAAACACGAATCCAATCTTGCGGTTGCGCAACATAGCACGGTCGTTCTTACCCATTGTACGCACGGCCACACCATCAAGATAGTATTCGCCCGAAGTCGGGGTGTCGAGGCATCCGAGCAGGTTGAGCAAGGTCGATTTGCCCGAGCCCGATGTACCCATAATGGTGACGAATTCGCCTTCGTTGATTGAGAACGACACACCGCGCAATGCATGTACTTCTTCGTTTCCCACAACGAAGTTGCGACGGATTTTTTCGAGTCGTATTATTTCTTTCGACATAGTTGTCATTCAGCTAATCGAGGTTGTTTACTTCTTGTTGCTTTTTCTTTGCGGAGGCTTTGGCATGAACGGGTTCGATTCGCCGCCACCTTGCTGCTGAGCTTCCTGTGGCATTGCCGAAGTGTAGTTCTGGGCCACTACATCGCCTTCGCGAAGGCCGTTGACCACCACTACATCAATGCCGTTGTCGATACCGAGCTCAATCTCGGTGGGTTTAAGCTTGCCGTCGCTGAGCACCCATACAAGACGATGCGGGTCGTCGGTAGGGATAGCCGGGTCTTTAGGCTTATCGCTCTCGGCATGAGCCGGAGCGCCATGTGGCGGAGTGGGCATCTCGTCGAATGAAGGCAGATTATCGGCACCTTCAAATTCCTGAGGCATGAACTTGAGAGCTTTCAGCGGAATAGTGAGCACATTGCGTGCCTCCTTGGTGTTGATGGTTATGTTGGCGGTGAGGCCCGGAATTAGTTTCATGTCGGGATTGGCTGCGTCGATAAGAACTTCATAGGTAACCACATTAGATGTGGTGGTTGGGTTGATGCGCACCTGTGTCACCTTGCCTGAGAATACGTCGTTGGGATAGGCATCGACGGTGAAAGTGGCGTTCTGTCCCACTTTCACTGAGCCTATGTCGGCTTCGTCAACGTCGGCCACCACCTGCATGTTGTTAAGGTCGGCGATGGTGAACAGGTTGGCAACGCTCATGTTCGAAACCACTGTCTGTCCCACTTCAACTTCGCGCGAAATCACTATGCCGTCAATTGGAGCGTAGATTTCGGCATAGCTCAGGTTTCGGGCCGCCTTAACGCGGTCGGATTTGCTTTTTTCGTACGATGATTTTGCTATCAGGTAGTCCTTTCGGGTAGTATCGAATTCGTAGTCGCTGATAAGTTGCTTGTCGTGCAGAGCCAGGTCGCGCTCGTAGTTCTTTTTGGTGTATTCGTATGTTAGTTTTGCGCTTTCCAGGTTTGCATCGGCAGCCTTCAGCTCGCTCTCGAGAGTAGTCTTGTCGATTTCGGCAATCAGGTCGCCGGCCTTCACTACAGAGTTATAATCGGCATAAAGTTTCGATATGATGCCGGTAACCTGAGTACCTACATCTACTTGGGTTACGCTCTCGAGAGTTCCGGTCGATGTAACCGACTCACACACTTCACCGAAGCCTACGGTGATGGTTTCAAGCTCTATTCGTTCCTTCTTAGAGCAAGATGCAGCCGATAACAGAATCATCAGGCACGCAAAAAATGTTAAGCTATTGAGTTTCATATTGTAATATTCGATTTTAACGGGTTTATGGCAGGGTAATGCCTTGGTTGTTGTAGAAATTAAGCAGTTTAATGTTCAGGATAGCCAAATATTTCGATTGCAGTAGTTCGAGGCGTGCGTTGAGCAGGTCGTTGTGCGATGTGAGCAATTCGAGAGGGTTCACCAGCCCCAGTCGGAACTGCTCGTTGGTGAGTTCATCGGTTAGTTCGGCGCTTTTCAGCTTTTCCTTGCCACTGATATACTTGGCCTGTGCATTCTGAGCTTCGAGATAAATGCTTTCTATGGTTTGCGAAATGTCGTTCTTTGTCGATTCCAGATTCAGGTCGGCATTCAGACGGTCAACTTTGGCCTTGGCCACAGCGGTCTTGGTGCTCTTCTGGTTGAAGATTGGTACAGATAGGGTGACGCCGATTTGCTCGTGCAGGCTGTTCTTCAGCTGGTCGCCGAAGCTGTATCCGGTTCCCGATGCATTGCTGGCACCTACCGAGCCCGAGAGTGATATGGTGGGGTAGTACCCGCTGCGGGCAATCTTTATGTCGGTGTCGTTGATTTGCTGTTGCAGTTCGCTGCTTTTCATTTCGGGTAGCCATGCAAGGGCTGTGTGGAATACCTCTATTTTGTCAGGCAGCTCACTAAGCACCAGATTGTCATCGAGATTTGGGGTAGCCAAGGCAATGTCCGATTCGATGTCGAGCTCAAGAATCTTTTTCAGAGACATTATCTTCGAATCGTAATTAGTCTGGGCTGAAACCACATTGTAAACGTCCGACTGATATTGCGATTCGAGTTGTGCATAGTCAACTCTCGAAAGCCGGCCGGATTTCATCAGTTGCTCGGCGCGTTCTTTTTGGGTTTTGCTCACCTCGACAGTTTGGTTGGCAATGTCGATTGATTCTTTGGCATAGAGCACCTGCAGATAGCACGAAAGGATTTCGGTTGACAGATAGTTCTGCAATTGCTCCACAGTTAGGTTGTTGCTTTCGGTTTGCAGTTGCTGGCGTTTGATAGAATTAGAGCGTGAACCGCCATCGAAAAGAGTCCATTGGGCATTAAGTCCATAGCTTCCGGCGTATGAGTTGCTTTTGGCTCCGTCGGCTGGGCTAGAGTAGTTGGTGTAGCCGTGGGAAGTGGCGAAATCAAGTGTGGGAAACCATTTTGCCTTGGCTGCCTCAAGGTCGTATTTCCCCGATTCTACAGTAAGTTGTGACTGCTGAAGCTGGATGTTGTGGCTTGAGGCATAGTCGAGACATTGCTGAAAATCCCACAGTTCGGGCTGCGTGTTGTCCGATGCACCTGCTGCCAATGCTCCTGACAGCAATAGTGCTGCGAAAAGATACTTGTTGGGTATTGTCATAGTGTCACTTTATTTGTTTACCGATACAAATATCTAAATATACTTTGCCATCGGGAAATCAAATAGACAGCATAAAATGATTTTACCCTAAACTCTTAAATTTAACATTTGAATTGCTAAAATCGTTATTTTCTTTAGCCAGTATGTTAATATTTGTGCTTGAAAATTAAGAAAACGTCAATCCTCGCTGTTCCATAGTTCATGCTGGCGTTGAGCCAGCTTGTCCTCGGCAGGATTGTGGCAGGGGTTCCAGAACGCGGGATGTCCGATTGTTTCGGGCATATAAGCCTGTCGGGTGAAATGATGTGGATAGTCGTGTGGGTATTTATAACCTTCGTGGTAACCGAGGTCGCTCATCAGTTTGGTTGGTGCATTGCGCAAGTGAAGCGGAACGGGCTGATTGCCGGTTTTCTCAACAAATTCGAGCGCAGCATCGATTGCAAGGTAAGCCGAGTTGCTTTTCGGAGATGTGGCCAGATATATGGTACATTCCGATAGAATGATGCGCCCCTCAGGCCATCCGATTTTTGTAAGGGCGTCGAAAGTAGCGTTGGCCAGCAGCAAAGCATTGGGGTTGGCGAGCCCTATATCCTCGCTGGCAAGAATCACGAGGCGGCGAGCAATGAATTTCGGGTCTTCGCCTCCGGCAATAAGCCGGGCAAGCCAATATATGGCGGCATCGGGGTCGCTGCCTCGAACCGATTTAATGAATGCCGAGATTATGTCGTAGTGCAGTTCTCCGTTTTTGTCGAAAGCCATTGGATTCTCTTGCAGACGGCTGGTTACGATATCGTCGTTGATAACGAATGCCTCACCGCTTTTCACCGATTGACGTATAAGGTCGAGAATGTTAAGCAGTTTACGGGCATCGCCGGCCGAAAAGCGCAACAGCGCCTCGGTAGATTCCACTCTCACCTCCAGCCCCTTGAATATTTCGTCGGTTGAAAGGGCTCGGTTGAGCAATTCCAGCAGGTCGTCGTTGTCGAGCGGCTTCAGCACATACACTTGTGCGCGCGACAGCAGAGGGCGGATAACCTCGAACGAAGGGTTTTCGGTGGTGGCGCCTATTAGGGTCACCGTTCCGTTTTCCACGGCGCCAAGAAGCGAATCCTGCTGTGATTTGTTGAAACGGTGGATTTCATCGATGAAGAGGATAGGACGTCCGTTGGAAAACACGCTTCGCGCATCGGCCTTGCATCGGTCGAGCACTTCACGCACCTCCTTAACCCCCGATGTAACGGCCGAGAGTGTGTAAAACGGCACTTTGGTCTGCTCTGCGATTATGCGAGCAAGAGTGGTCTTTCCCACACCTGGAGGGCCCCAAAGAATGAACGATGATATGTTGCCCGTCTCAATCATGCGGCGAATAATGGCATTCTCGCCTACAAGATGCTTTTGCCCGATGTATTCGTCGAGCGATTTCGGACGGAGCCGTTCGGCTAATGGCTGATATGTTGGCATTTCCTTTTTATTCTTTTTCAATCATTTCGAGGAACTGGTCCTCGTTGATAATGGTAATTCCCAGATTGCGGGCCTTTTCAAGTTTGGCAGGGCCCATATTATCGCCGGCAAGCACATAGCTGGTTTTCGATGAGATAGAACCTGAATTTTTGCCGCCGTTGGCTTCAATCATGGCCTTGTATTCGTCGCGTGAATGGTGTGAAAACACACCGCTAATAACTATTGTCATACCAGCGAGGCGGGTCGACTTCTTGGCAAGCGTTTCACGGTCAATGGCCATCTTTAGCCCGGCAATCTTCAGGCGCTCGATAATGGCTTGGTTAAGTGGCTCGGCAAAATATTCAACAACGCTTTCGCCGATTATCTGACCAATCTCGTCGATGCTCGACAGTTCATCGACATTCATCGCCATCAGATGGTCGATGTCACCCGCTGCAAAAGCCAGTTTCTTGGCCACAGTTTCGCCAACGTTAGGTATCGACAATGCATACACCACTCGTTCGAACGGTACATTTCGAGAATCTTCAATTCCTTTCATAATTCGAGCCGCCGATTTTTCCTTGAATCGGTCGAGGGTCATCAACCGTTCGGCTGTAAGGTCGTAGATGTCGGCAATGGTGCGCACTAATCCGGCAGAATATAGCTGCTCGGCCACTTCCTCGCCAATGCCATCGATGTTCATCATTCTCCGGCCTACAAAATGCTCAATCTTGCCGGTAATCTGCGGACGACAACGGTATTTGTTTGGACATACCCATGCAGCTTCGCCTTCTACCCTTTCCAGTTTAGTGCCGCACACTGGGCAGTGGCTCACAAATTCTATCGGTTTGCTGTCGGACGAGCGTTTGCTGTTGTCGACGCCAACAATCTTTGGAATTATTTCGCCACCTTTTTCTACATACACATAGTCGCCTTCGTGAATGTCGAGACTCTTGATTATGTCTTCGTTGTGGAGCGAAGCTCGTTTTACGATAGTGCCCGAAAGAAGCACCGGCTCAAGGTTGGCCACCGGAGTGATGTTGCCCATACGGCCGGTTTCGAACGACACATATTTAAGTTTTGTCGATACTCTTTCTGGCTGGAACTTGTAGGCAACCGCCCATTTCGGCGATTTTGCAGTGGCGCCCATCTCTTCCTGTTGGGCCAATGAGTTAACTTTGAATACGAGGCCGTCGGTAGCAACAGGCAGATTGTGTCGCTCATTGTCCCAATAGTTGATGAATTCGAGGGCTTCGTTGATGTTGTTAAGCACCTTCATGGCGTCTGACACCTTGAACCCCCACGATTTTACGGCCTTCATATTGTCGAAATGGTTATCGGCGGGGAGTTCATCGCCCAGTAGGTAATAAATATATGCGTCAAGTCCACGTTTTGCCACTTCGGCCGAGTTTTGTAGCTTCAAAGTTCCTGAAGCTGCATTTCGCGGGTTGGCAAACAATGGTTCCTCATTGAATTCGCGTTCACGGTTTAGTGCATCGAACACCTTCCATGGCATCAGAACCTCTCCGCGTACCTCAAACGAGTCGGGATAACCGAGTCCTTCGGGAAGTTGTAAAGGAATGCTCTTTATGGTGGTGATATTAGATGTTACATCATCGCCGCGGGTGCCATCGCCGCGGGTAACGGCGCGTACGAGGCGTCCGTGCTCGTAGTGAAGAGATATCGAGGTTCCATCGAATTTCATCTCGCCCACGAGTTGCACATTCTCACCTCCGAGTTCCTTGCTCACGCGACGAATGAAATCTTCGACCTCCTCAATTGAATAGGTGTTGCTGAGCGACATCATAGGTCTGTCGTGCTTAATCTGGGTGAATGCCTTGTTGATATCGCTGCCTACGCGTTGGGTAGGGGAGTATGGGTCGAAATATTCCGGATTGGCATCCTCCAGTTGCTGCAGTTCTTTCAGCTTCATGTCGAATTCCAGGTCGGTAATGGTAGGTTGGCTCAGAACGTAGTAGCGGTAGTTGTGTTCGTTGAGTTCTTTGCGCAGTGCTTCGATGCGGTCTTTAGTTTCGTTGCCCATAATCGTGAAAGAATTATTGTAATACAAATTTAGTGAAAAAATGGAAGATTCAACTAAGGCAATGGCATTAAAAAAAGATTGTGCACTATCGTTTCCGAAGTGCACAATCTAATTGTAATGTTATGTCAAATCTTTATTTTGCCGAAGTCTTGTGCTTTAGCACTTGCATCCAGAAACCGCCGATAACCGAGCGGGCACGGAAGCTAACCCATGTAGGTTCTTCGGTGTGGTGCCAGTCGCTGATGGGCACGCGTGTTTCGCAGCTGTTGATGAAGTTATAAATTGGGTCGACGATTTTCTCGAAGTCATCTTGGCTTGATGCGAGCGAAGCACTCCAAAGAGTCCAGTCGTTTTTGGTGTATTCTTTGCGGCAGTCGAGTGGCAATCCATAAGGATTCTGTTTTGTCAGATAATAAGCCACTTCGGTTTCAGCCACATCGCCAAACAGACCTTTTCCCCAAACAACATCCCATATGATGTTGTACTTTTGGCTCCAGGTGTCGGGACGGTCGAAAGCCAGACGATAGTGGTCGCCACCGTCGGCAGCCATTTCTTTCCACTTGGTTGCCATCTCTTTGGCAGTGGCAGCATACTTTTCTGCAGCGTCCTTGTCGCCGAGCATATCGGCCAGGTCGGCATATGCCTGCACACCCATGATTGCTTTTGCCGAAAGGTTGGCGTTGTGGGCCCAGTGGCCGGCGAAGTCGTCGGTGCAGAGCTGGTTGGTTGGGTCAAGACCGTTTTCAACGAGATAATCGACCCAAGTGGTGAGGATGTCCCAATATTTTTTTGAGTATTCGGCATTACCTTCGGCACGAGCGATGGCGGCAGCAAGGATGAGCATGTTTCCACTTTCCTCAACTGGCATATCGCCACCGTAAACCTGTCCGTTGGCAAGAGGGTATTGTCCGAGGTCGTGAGCGGCGAACGGCTTGTTCCAGCGGCCTGTGCGGCTATATTCGAAGATACTTGTCATCATGGCCTTTTCCAGGTCGGGATTATAGACGAGGAACAATGGAGCAGATGGATAAGTGAGGTCGACGGTGTTGACACAGCCGTTTGAGTTGTTTTCTTTAGAGAACCAAAGCAGGTTGCCGTCGTTGTCGGTAAACAATTTGTGGGCACTCATCACCTGACGGTAGCTGCCAGAAAGGATTTCGGCATACTTTACACCACCGGCTTCAAGTCCGTCGCTGTAAATTTGTTGGTCGACTTCGCGACAACGGGTCATGATGCTGGCGTAGTTCTTCGACATGTTTTCAAATGCATCGGTAATCGATACCTTTCCGTCGTGAGCCCAATAGCCTTTGTGGCGTTCGTGCATATATTCAATAGAATAAACGTCGTCGTAGCCAATCATGATGAAGTTATCGGCGCTTTGAGTGCCGCTTACTGTGCCAAGGTCTTCGCAATAGGCCATTGCAGGCTTTTCGGCGCGGGTGTACGACCTAACGGATGTTTCGCCTTCAGCTATTTCACCGTTATCAATGAATGCGCCCTTCATACCGAAATAGTCGCCCAGAGCCAAACGGCCTTTGTTGCTGTTGGCGGCCATATACACATAACCCCAGTCGCAGCAAACGAGGTCGCCCGATTTGCCGCAGTAAGGCTGGTTGATGGTTCCGGCTTTAAGATAGTTGATGCCATTCTTTGAGAAAGCAGTGGCTTCGGTGGGTTGTTTCTCCGAGTTGGTGGCCATGTCGGGAGTAGTCTCGAAGTAAATCTGAACAGAGTGCTCCTTGTTGTCGTTGGCCTTTGCACGATATGATACGTAGTTGATTGGAGTCGACAATAAGTCGAGGTCATCGTAAATCTGCGGAGCAGTGAACACCAGGTCGAGGTCAACAGGACCGCAGGAGAAAGTATAGTAGCTCGAGGTGGCGAGCACGTTGCATGATGTCTGGACTGCTTCGGTATCGAATTTTACAGAGCCGTCCTTAACTCTCGACAGACCGAAATCAACGAAAGCACCGCCGTCTTGATTGTAGCAATGTGCTGCAATAACGTTTTTGCCAGGTTTGAGCAGCGCTACTTCCTCATCGGTGAGTTTGCGTGAGAATTTACCCCAAACGTGACCGGTGTCGATAATCTTTGTGCCATTGATATACATTTCAAAGAAGTCGTCGTGGTTGTAATACACAAAATATGTGCCCTTGGCATCGTCTTCCGACAATTCAACTTCTCGGCGGATGTAGATGTTTTCGCCAACTTCGCCCCACTTGGTTTTCACGTCGGGATAGTCGTTAGGCATACCGAAAGCACCGGTTTCTGTGGTCCAGCCGACGCAGTTATAGTCGGGTTGCATCCATCTGTTGTCCGATACTCTGCGCGATACCTGCGCAGTCCATTCCTCTTCGGCTGCAAGAGGGAGAATAGTCTTCAAATCGAGGTGGTTTTCGCCAAGGAAGCGGTATACGGTACCGTCAACACGGATGGCGCCGATGAGAGGCTTCTTGGCTGCGCTCCAATGTTCAACACTTTCCTTCATCAAGCCGTCTGACGGGCTCCAGATTGAGAAAAACGGGTCGGAAACGAGAATCGGCACCGATGGCAGGCGCAGGTTGCTCTTTTCGACCGGTGTAAAGAATGATGATGAATCGCTAAGATTCGAGCTGCACGCAGTGGGCAGGATGGCACACGCCAATGCAGCCAAGGCTAACAAAAACTTTTGCATAGTCATGTTTTAGTTGGTTATTGATTGTTGTTAGGTATAATTTTTGGTTATATGATTGCGAGTTTTACCCTATGGGCTTGAAATTTTGTGTAAAAATACAATAAATTAGCCAAACAGACAAACGTTGCGAGAATTAAGAGAAGCGGAAGTGCCAAATTGGGCGCAACCGCTTCTCAATGCCTTATTAGGGGTGGAGATTATTCGGCAATAAAGTGATAGGTGCCTTGAGCAACTTCAAACTTTCGGTAACCGTCGGCATATCCGCAATCCTTGGTGCCTTTTGCCTTGCCGCTTTCGCTCACTTTTGCCTTGGCTGTGCATGGCACGAATACTGTTGCTGTGCTACCAACAGGAACGGTTACTGTGAGTTCAATCCGTTTGCCTTTCTTTTCGATAGAGGAAGCCACTTTGCCGTAAGGAGTGACATTTGAATACGATACCCTGTCGAGTTTTGTGCAGAGCATTGGACGGACAGTGAAGTGCTTGTAGCCTGGGGCATTGATATCGGTGTTCACGCCGGCCAATGTGCGATAGAACCATGTGAGCCCACCACCAAACATTGGATGGTTGTGCGAATCGTTGCCGTTCCACTGCTCCCAAGTAACAGTGGCACCTTGGCGAATCCAGTTGCCGAAACTTGGGAAATCGGTCTGGTTCATCACCTCGTATGCCACATCGTTAAGGCCGATGGCCGCAAGGGTTTCGAACAGCAGCTGTGTGCCGAAAATTCCGGTATTCAGGTGGCTCTTGTATTTAACTGTGATTTCGTTCTTCAGGGTTTTCACCACATCGTCATATCTGTCGGATGGAACGCCCATTGCCAGCGCAAATAGGTTGCTTCCGAAATCGCCGTACGATTTCTCACTGGCATTGTAAAGGTGGGTGTTGACAGCATTTTTCACGTTTTCAGCCACTTCGCTATAGTGGGCAGCATCGTTGGCCACGCCAAGAGCCTCTGCTGCCAATGCCGTGTTGTGGGCACATCGCCACAGGAAGTAGGAGTGAACCAGTTCCTGTTCAGGTAG
The DNA here is from genome assembly GCA_016292745.1 of Muribaculaceae bacterium. Classification (GTDB taxonomy): domain Bacteria; phylum Bacteroidota; class Bacteroidia; order Bacteroidales; family Muribaculaceae; genus SFRY01. Next base: position 64,741 of record JAEDFO010000002.1, read on the forward strand.
CTCGTAGGCCGGAGCCCAGTCGCCGAGGTTAAGCCAATAGTTCACTTGGTCGGTGCCTACGTTGGTTGCCTGGGTAAGCATAGTGCCTTTATCGGTTAGCCACGTTAGCATATAGTCAACTTGCTCCTTCATTGCCGAATAGCTGTCGGCAAGCATTTTGCTGTCGCCGTAATGGACATAGAATTCCCATGGCATTATGCTCATGGCTGCACCCCATGCTACACCGCCGCCGCATCCAGGCTGCCAGGGCGCTCCGTTGGGTACATATCCGGTTTCAACGTTCTGGACATCGCGGATGTCGCGAATCCATTTCTGGTAGAAAGCCGCTGCATCGAAGTTGTGGAGCACTGTCGGCATCGATACCTGACCGTCGCCGGTGTATGCCGAACGTTCGCGGTGCGGGCAGTCGCTGGCAACACATCCGTGCATATTGTCGATTTGGCTTTGTTGCCATATGCGGTTAATGGTGTTGAACAACTCGTTGGATGTGGTGAATTCGGCTGTTACCGGCACATCGGTGTTCACCATCTCGGCCTCCAGATTCTCGGCTTTAAGATTTTTCACGCCGCTTATTATGGCTTTGCTGAACACATACCATGTGAATCGTGGTGCGTGGTCGATGGGCTTGTCGTCTTTAAATATGTATTTCTGTACACCGAGCGGCGATTCGCATATGTATTTCACATCAAGGGTGTCGCCTTTGTGGCCTTTGATGCCTTTTAAATGAATCCAACCTGATATTTCCTTGGCGAATGCCACCTCGTAGCTGCCGTCGTTGAGGCGCTTGAGTGATGTGGGCTTTAGAGTCTCTATAATCTTGTCGGTTGGCGATGTCTGTGCCGTTAGTTGTCCGGTGGGAGCGTTGCGCAGCTTGGCGTTAATCCATTTGCTTTCGTCGCAATCGACACTGGCCCAATTGGCTATTTCACGGTTTGCATCGTAGATTTCACCTTGATAAATGTCGTCGAGCACCAGTGCACTTTGTGCCGATAGCCAAGAATCGTCGGAAACTACGGTATCGTGGCTGCCGTCGGCATAGGTTATTTCGATTTGGCACATCATGCGAGGCGAGCCGAACGGACATGTCCAGTGGATAATCGGGTCGTAGAATCCGTTGCCTACGATGGCTCCTGCGGCGTTTTCGCCTTCATGAAGCATGTCGGTGATATCGTAGGAGAGATACAACACTCGGTAGTCGCGGAAATTGTCGTCGATGGCAATGCCGAAGTATTTCAGCTCGTCGCGTTTTGAGTAGTTGGTAAAGTTGGGCACAAGATAGTCGTTGCCAACCTTCTTGCCGTTGATATAGAATTCAAAATACCCGAGACCGCTCACCAATACTTTTGCAGATGCCACTTTGCCATTGATGCTGAAGCGTTTGCGGAACAATGGGGCGGGGTAGGTGGGTAGAATACGGGCTTTCGGGCCCATCACTTTCCGCGCATGTTCTCCTTGCCACGGTGCTCCTATCCATTTGGCTTTCCATTCCGATTTGTCAAGGATTCCCATTCCCCAGTGGGCTGGGGAACTCCACGACGAAGCATCGCCGTTTTCGTCCCATACTCTCACTTTCCACCAGTAATCCTTCTTCGATTCGAGCGAACGGCCTTCATATGCGACAAGTGTCGACTGACTTGATGCCCGGCGGCCGCTGTCCCATACGTCGTAGTCGCCTGCCTCGAGCTTTGATGCTGACGATGCCACTACCAGCTGATAGGCACTTTGCGAGGCGCACCGCACTTCGGCCGATGATGCTTCGTTTATCCACGACAGCCGTGGGGTGGTGTTGTCAACTACACTTGGGTTGGTCATATACTCGCATCGAAGATTGTTGGGGGTGATTGTCGAACCTTGCAATGCCCCTGGTGTTGCCATTGCTGCAAATGCTATGGCGAGCACCGAAATGATGGCTTGTTTCTTTTTCATGGGCGTTTATTGTTGCTTTAAGCACAAAGTTAATTTATTTCCTTGAGGTGTCAATGTGAAAACACTACCATTGTCCGATTTTTCGCATCGGCCTTTTACAATTTGCATTGAATAGTTGAATCCTTCGAATTGGGCATCGATGCATTTGGCATCAATCGATGTAAATGGCAGTTGCTTTCTCGTGGCTGTTCTCAGTTCAGCGTGCCATTGCATCAGTTTATTCGGCAGATTCATGGCAATGTCGATTCTCTTCTCTGAGAATTTCATTGTAATGCAGCATCCCATATCACTTTGTTGTGATTGGTGGTAACAAATATGCACTACCGCCTTCGTGGAACCAATGGGCGGTAATGCATATTCAATGCCTCACAAAATTACTGCAATTTAGCGTATGCTTGTTTGCTCGATTGTACCTAATTGTTTGCTATTTGCAGTGTCGATGAGGCCTGGCTATTGTTTCATTTGTTTCAACGGACCATCGATAGAGGCTCTGGACCGTCGAGAGTGGGGGTAACCGGCAGTATGTTGCCTTTCTTGTCGAATGTCAGGCGGTCGATGCACACTTCGCGATGTGTGCCCGGCCCTTTGCTGGGGCTGACGAAGTTCTTGTTGATGCGATGGTACACTATCCGCCATTCATCGGTGCCTGGTATCTGAATCACCGAGTTGTGGGCTGTGCCATAGATGCCAAGCTCGGGCACTTGCTTGAGAATGGTCGGGTTGGCGGCAACTTCAATCTTGCCCAATGGCGATTTAGATGTACCGTAGCACACATGGTAGTTTGGCGAACCGGTATCGTCGACCGACCACATGAAGTAATAGCGGCCTTTGCGGTAAATCACGTATGGGGCTTCGCGATAGGCCCATGTGTCGAGCGTTCCGCCTTCGGGCGTCATTACGGTTATGGTTGAAGGCTTTATCGACATCAGGTCGGCATTCAGCTCGGCACCGGCCATGTAGCCGTTGCCCCAATACAGGTAGTGCTTCTTGCTTTTGGGGTCGAAGAACACATCAACGTCGATTTGCTGCCCGTGTCCTGTCGGCGATTCGCTAACTATCGGTGCTCCGGCATCAACAAACGGTCCGGTTGGGCTGTCGCTGACGGCAACGCCTATTTCCTTGCGCTTGCCGGCATCGGCGCTGAAATACAGGTAGTAGCGATACGAGCCGTCGCGCTGTTTCACCTCGATGGCTGCCGGAGCCCATGCGCTGCCGCATGCCCATTTCACCTGGTCGCTCTTCACGTCGAGCACTATGCCTTCATCGGTCCAGTTGATGAGGTCGGCCGATGAGAATGCGTTGAAAGTGTAGCCGCTCCATCCGGGCTGTCCACAGTTGGTACTGTAGATGTAGTATCTCTTAGTTTTGTTTGAGTATAAAATCTCAGGGTCGGCATGGAAATCGGGCAGAATGGGGTTGCGATGGTTGCCGTAATGGGCAATGAGGCGTTCCTTTTCGGCTTGGGTGATAGGGATGATGGTGCCATGGCGTGGAGTGAATCGGCCCGAAGTGGCTGTGTTCTGAACAAATGAGAATGTCTTCAGGTCGTTGCTCTTGCAGAACTGGTAGTGACCGTTAGCATAGCAGTCGTACATTACTATCCACGATTTTCCGTCGATGCTTTGGCACACGCCCACTCCTTCAACGGCTTCCTGAGTCTGGTCGACGTGTGCACTGAGCTTGGTCCATTGGCTTCCGTCGGGTGTGCCGTTGGGTGCGGTGAGGGTTTTCGATGTGGCTTGGAATATTCCACGGCCATCCTCGCTCTTGTAGAACAGATGATAGAGCTGGTCGGACGGGTTATACACAATGTCGCCGTCAATGGTCGATGTACCGTTGTCGAACAGGAAGCGAGGCTCGCCGATAAGGTCGGTGAAGTCATCGTTGACGTATGAATAGTAGATACGGTCAAACGAGCCGGGGGCGTCGGTGCGCAGCGAATAAAATACCATGTATCGTTTGGCTTGATGGTCGTAGATGGTCTCAGGTGCCCACACGCGTGTCACGTTGCCCCACTGTTTGGGATATTTTGTCGGAAAATTCACTGTCGAGTGCTGCCAGTTTATCAGGTCGGTGCTTTTCATGAGCACCATGCCGCGGTTGCTTGCCCAGCCAAGCGACGATTTCATGTCGGTTATCACCATGTAGAATGTCTTTCCGTCCTCGCATCGTAGAATGTGCGGGTCGCGGACACACTGGGTCAGGGCAATGGTGTCGCTCGAAATCACCGGATGCCCACCGTTGAGTGGCTCGAAGTTATATCCGTCATCGCTTATGGCATAGCATATCTGCTCCTGTGCGGGATCGTTTCCTGTGAAGTAGGTAAACAGATAGGCAACTTTGTCGTTGCTGGTATTAGCTGCCCCTATTGCTTTCGGGGTGAATATGGCGGCAAGAATCATCGCCACACTTAGCAGTTGATGTTTCATTTTCCTTGAAATTGGTATTTGTTGGTTATTAGTAGTGCAAATATAATTTTTTTGCCTATATGGTGCAAACATCCGAACATTTACTCGTCGTTTTTGTTTTACTGATAAACAACAATATAAATATTATGGCAAATTTCTTTAAATGTATCCATTGCGGAAACGTAGTTATGAAAGTGGTCGATATGGGTGTCGACATTGAGTGCTGCGGCGATACTATGCATCCGCTGAAAGCTAACACTGAGGAAGCCAGTGTGGAGAAGCATCTTCCGGTGGTGACACGTATCGACGAATCGCGTATCCGTGTTGACGTTGGAAGCGAGCCGCACCCTATGAGCAGCGAGCACCATATAGCTTTCATTTATGTGGAAACCGCTCATGGCGGTATTCGTATCGATCTCAACGATAAACCCGGCGCCATTGTGTGTCTGTGTCACGATAAGCCCATTGCAGTTTATGCTTATTGCAATCTGCATGGTTTGTGGAAGACGAAGGTTTAGTGTTGGAAAATGATTATTAATGATGGCTGTCGTAATGCGCAGCCACTCATGTGCGCCGGTCCTTTTATTTAGGTTTTAGGGTTATATTGGTTAATTGTCAAGAAAATGCATCGCGCTCGTGTTGGTCACGGGCGCGATGCTGCTTTGGCTGGCGAATAGAGCCGATGGAAAACACTTATAATCAATAGCTTGAGAATGTATTATTAATTATCTTCGGTAAATATTTGTTAATGCCCTTAATTCTTGCATAATAATTTGCAATGAGAATATCTGTGGCTAAATTTGCGGCAATTTAAGCAATATGTAGTGCCTGAGCACGTAAGTCTGATTGGCTTTTCGTGCTCAGGTATTTTTTTTATTCAAATATAAGTTCTTATTATCATTATGAATATTTTTAAGAAATATCTATTGTTAACATTGGTTTTTAGCATAATTTTTGGGGCTGCGTCCGCACATATCATAAGTGGCGCAGCCTTTTTTTCGTTGTTCTATCATTCAGAAATGGCAAATCGATGCCGTCGGACCTTGTTTTACCACATATATGTGTCCTTTTCGGGGCGTGGAAATGCTGCGGCCCATAAGGTCGAAATATTGCATCGGCAGGTCAGTGTGGGTGGCGATGGCTTCAACCGATGAAAAGAAGCTGTGGGTCCAGCGCATTGTGGTTAGGTCGACGGTGATGCTGTAAATGCCGGTCTGCTCGCTGTCAATCCAGATGTTCCACTTGTCGGAGGCAGCCGAGAGCAGTGTCTTGTCGTCGGGGTTGGTACCGTACCACATTCCGTTTTCGGAATCGTGAATCACGAAGTTCATCCACGGCTCGGTGGCTTCGAGCTGCGCAGAATATATGCCGTTGTTTCCACTTGTTGGCAGCAGAGTGGCGAGAAGTGTGGAATAATCAGTGGCATATATGCCGAGCGATGCCGGATACTGCTCGTCGGGCACGGTTTTGCCGCCAAAAGCATCAAGGGCCTTTGTCGGGCGGCCGTTGGTGGTGAATGCACCTTTGCCATAGGCAGCCCAGCCTATCTGCTGGTAGTAAGCAGGTTTCCATATGCCGTCGACCTCTGGCTCCCAATAGAAAATGCCGGCGCAACGCTCAATGGCTGTCATGCGGTTAAACAGGTCGATCATCACTCGTTGTGCAAGAGCCGGTTTCGATACGTCGAAGCCTGTTTCGCATATCATTACCGGCACATCGAAGCGGCTGATGGCATCGGCAACATATTTCGCGGCATTCACATTGCTGCAGTTGGCCGATGCGAGAGTGCTGTCCCATTGGTCCTCGGTAGGGTAGTGCGACAGCCCTATCATATCAAATTTGCCGCCAGCGGCAATGAAGTCGGGGAAAAACCATTGTGCATTTTCGGTGCCGCCGAGATGCACAATCACCTGGGCGTCGGGAAACTCCGATTTCACGGCGTCGTATCCGGCGTTGCTCAGCAATGTGTAGTTTGCAAAGCGCGATGCCCCGGTCTTGTCCCAATCGATTTTTCCGTAGTCCATGGCAATTCCACTGTTGGTTTCGTTGCCCACTTGCACCCACTTCGGCGATATGCCTGAGTCGTTCAGTGCTTGAAGCACATCAGTGGTGTGATTGGCTATAGCATCCTTAACTTGCTCCATGGTGTATCCATCCCAGGCCTTGGGCACGTTTTGCCTCCCGGGGTCGGTGAAGAAGTCGCTGTAGTGGAAGTCAATCATCACGTCGAGCCCTTGGGCTTGGGCACGCTTGGCCTTTGCCACAACGTCGGCCTTGTCGCACCACGGGCCATAGCCGTAGCCTTCAGGGTCGACAAACACCCGAAGCCTGATGGCATTCATGCCAATCTGCTTCATCAGCGCGAAGATGTCGGTCGCAACGCCATCGTTGGTGTAGAATTTACGGCCATCGGCCTCCATTTCGGTGGCCCAACTGATGTCGGCGCCTCGTGCAAAATCCTGTGCGGCGGCACTGATGCATACCACCAGCAGCAACAGTATGGTAATATTCCTTTTCATAGCTATAAAGATAGCTATTGTTAGCTAATTATCATCAAAACATTTCCATTTTAACAAAAGCACGGGGTAATAAAAAGCGAGTGAGGGACGCCAAGCCCCGACACTCGGATATAAGACCATATTGCCGATTATCATCGATTAGTGGTGATGGTAGCAACAAGTGAATTGTACTAAAGAAGAATAGCATTCATGACAAAAGTTAAAACTGTCACTTTACTTTTTCTAAAAAATAATCAAACGAGGGAAAAGACTGGACGATTCCCGTAGTTGTTGTGCTTTTCATACCTAAAAATTATTATATTATTGATTCTGAATTAATTGTATGTTTCTTAAATTTTGCGTCACCATTTGTGGCGAATAGTTGGCGTAGCAGTATCGGCAGAGATGCGGGCAGGTGTTGTAGGCCCCGATGTCCTTAGAGAGGATGCAGCCGCACAGTTTTCGTGCCGTCGCGAGAAAGGATAATCACACTCACGGCAAAGCCAAAATGCTT
>JAEDFO010000041.1 GCA_016292745.1 Muribaculaceae bacterium
TAGGCGGCATCTCGGCATAATCAAAATAAACTCCGTTTCTTTTGCTTCTGCACTCGATTTGCACTATCTTTGCCACATTAAATGTTTGATTATGAGAAAAACAATTGTCGCAATGATGGCATTGCTCGTTGGATTCACTTCGGCAACTGCCCAAGAGACCCAGAAATTCACTGCCGCAAAGCATAACGAATACGGTTTGGTGTATTCGTTGCCTGTTACTCATTTCGATATCGAGGTCACTGCAGAGAAAATTGTAAGCAAGGCCGGTCCGTACTACAAATATGCCAAGAAATATCTAAGCATCGACAATCCTATCACAGCTGATGCACAGCGCCTCCGTCTAAAGGACGTTGTCATCACCCCATACGGTGTTGCCGACGAAAACAACAAATACCTGGTACAGTTCAAGAAAGGGAGCAGCCCGTTCATGATGCTCAGCTCATCGGGGCTGCCGCTTGCCATTAACCGCGAGGTTTCGACCGATGTGGCATCGATGACCACTGACAAAAAGAATCCGGTACAGAAAGCTGTGAGTCCTACCGATGCATTTGCCTCGGTACTTCCGGGCGAACTGCTGGTAAGCGAATCGACAGCAAAACGTGCTGAGATGGCTGCTACCATGATTTATAAAATCCGCGAGAGCCGCACTGCCCTCATCACAGGCGAAGCCGAGCAGATGCCACCCGACGGCGAAGCCATGAAACTGGTGATGAAACAGCTCGACGAACAGGAATCGGCACTGATGGCCCTTTTTGTGGGCACTCAGACCACCGAAACCATAACAAAGCACATCCACTTCGTTCCGAGCGAAGAACTAAGCCGTAAAGTGCTGTTCCGCGTGTCGGATTTCAACGGAATAGTAGGGCCCGACGACCTCAGCGGCGAGCCGGTGTATGCAACGCTGAAAATCACCCAGCGCGGCGAGCTGCCGGTTAACGAGAAAGGGGAAACCAAGAAGTTGCCAAAAGGCGCTGTGATGTACAACATCCCGGGCGAAGCACAGGTGACTCTCGAATTTAAAAATACCAAAATCAGCAGCGGCCTTTACCAAGTGGCACAGTACGGAATACAGTTCGGGCTCGACCCCGACATGTTCTGCGACAAGAAAGCTCCGTCGTATGCCATTTTCTACCCAGAAACCGGTGCCATCAAGGAGATTGGCCTCTGCTCGGGCGGGAACTAACACTGATTAACCAAATTAACTGATATGAGATATCTTATTTCGCTGTTGCTTGCAGCGGCATCGCTTGTGATGTGTGCCCAGCAAGACGACATTAAGACACCCATTACCTGGGACAATTCATTCGAAATGGTGAGCGACACCGAGGCTGTGGCTTCGTTCACCGCCACCATCGACAACGGCTGGCACCTTTACAGCACTCAACTGCCCGACGGAGGTCCGTCGCCCACTGTTGTGGTGTGGGACAAAATCTCCGGGCTCGAGCCTACTGGCGACCTTACCCCCGACCATGCTCCGATTGAAAAAGTTGACGAGATGTTTGAACTCACCCTCAGCTGGTGGGAACAGAAGGTTACATTGACACAGCATTTCAAAGTCACCGACCCGTCGACAGTGCTCCTCGAAGGATACGTTGAATACTCAAGTTGCAACGACGAGACATGCATACCTCCCACAAAAGAGCCATTTACGTTCTCGGGCAATGCTTCGGCAGCAACCACCGACAACGCATCGGAACAGGATGCAGCAAATGCCCAGCTATCGGCAGCATCTGGACTGCCAGCCACCTGGACACCGGTCGACACTTCCGGTGCCGAAGACTCACAGAGCGGCTCGCTGTGGTATATCTTCCTTGGTGGCTTTCTCGGTGGCCTTCTGGCATTGCTTACCCCTTGCGTGTGGCCAATGATTCCGCTCACCGTAAGTTTCTTCCTCAAGAAGAGCGGCTCGCGAGCCAAATCGATTCTTAACGCATCGGTCTACGGCCTATCGATAATCATCATCTACCTGTTGCTGGGATTAATCATCACTCTGGCGTTCGGAGCCAGCGCCCTCAACGAACTGTCGACCAACGCAGTGTTCAATGTGTTCTTCTTCCTGATGCTTGTGGTGTTTGCCATCTCGTTCTTCGGAGCATTCGACATCACATTGCCATCGTCGTGGTCGAACCATATCGACAGCCGCGCCGGCAACACCACCGGATTCCTGAGCATATTCTTCATGGCATTCACCCTCACACTGGTGTCGTTCTCATGCACCGGCCCTATCATCGGCACATTGCTGGTTGAAGCAGCCACCATGGGCAACATGACCGGACCGGCTGTGGGAATGTTTGGCTTTGCCTTGGCTCTGGCCATTCCGTTCTCGCTCTTCTCGCTCTTCCCATCGATGCTCAAGGAGATGCCGAAATCGGGCGGATGGCTCAACTCGGTAAAGGTGGTGCTTGGGTTCATAGAGCTGGCACTCTCGCTTAAATTTCTCTCGGTGGCCGACCTTACCTATCACTGGCACATTCTCGACCGCGAGGTGTTCGTATCGCTCTGGATTGTGATTTTCTTCCTGCTCGGCATATATCTGCTTGGCAAGCTCCGCTTCAGCCACGACAGCGAAACAAAGACCATCGGCACTTTCCGTTTCTTCCTCGCTATGATTTCGCTGGCATTCTCGGTGTATCTGCTGCCGGGTCTCTGGGGCGCTCCGCTGAAGGCCATCAGCGCATTTGCCCCGCCGTTGACCACTCAGGACTTCAACCTCTACGAAGGTGGCAAATTCATTGAATTCGACAACTACGACGAGGCTCTCAGCTATGCCGATGAGCATTCAATGCCGGTATTCGTCGATTTCTCGGGATTCGGATGCACCAACTGCCGCAAGATGGAAACCGCGGTGTTTGAGAACTCCGAAGTGGAAAAGCTTATCCAAGAAAACTTCGTGATGGTGAAACTGATGGTTGACGACCGCAAACCGCTGGCACAGCCAATGAATGTGGTGGAAAACGGCAAGAAACTCACTCTCACCACTGTGGGCGAGCGATGGAGCTATCTGCAACGCTACAAATTCGCTGCCAACTCGCAGCCTTACTACGTTGTGGTCAACTCCAAGGGCGATATGCTGTCGGGACCGTATTCCTACAACGAAGACATCGAAAAATTCCTCAACTTCCTACAGAAAGGCGTTGACGAATTCAATAAATAAACACATTTGAAAACCTGAAATGAGTAATTCTCGCGATTACAAACTTGAGGCATTCGGTGCGCTGCTCGACGTGCTCGACGAGCTGCGCATCAAGTGTCCTTGGGACGCCAAGCAAACCAACGAAAGCCTACGCCCCAACACTATAGAGGAGGCTATGGAACTGGCCGACGCCCTCATTAACAACAGTGTTTCCGACATTGAGAAGGAACTCGGCGACGTGCTGCTGCACATTATTTTCTACGCCAAGATTGCCGATGAGAAAGGGCAATTCGACATTGCCGACGTGTGCGACGCACTACGCAAAAAGCTGATTTTCCGTCATCCGCACGTTTTCGGCACCACACATGTCGACAACACCGACCAGGTGCTGCAAAATTGGGAACAGCTGAAGCTGAAAGAGAAAGGCGGCAACAAAAGTGTGCTTGCCGGTGTGCCCAATTCGCTGCCGAGCCTTATCAAGGCGTTCCGGATACAGGAAAAAGCTGCAAATGTGGGCTTCGACTGGGATTCGCCGGAACAAGTATGGGACAAGGTGAAGGAAGAAATTGCCGAAGTGGAGCGTGAAATACGCAGCGGAAACGCCGCAAACCTGGAAAACGAGTTTGGCGACCTACTGTTCAGCATCGTCAACGCTGCCCGGCTCTACAAGGTTCACCCCGACACTGCCCTTGAGCACACCAACAAGAAATTCATCTTCCGGTTCAACTACGTTGAAAGTCAAGCAAAGGCAGCAGGCAAGGCGCTCAATGAGATGACGCTTGCCGAGATGGACCAGCTATGGGATGAAGCAAAGACACTCGAGCGACAACCGTAATCAGCGTTTTCGCTCAAGAGTTATAAAAGAATAAGGATATGCGTCGCGCTCGCTTGCCGGGTGCGACGTTTTTTCAATCTCCTCCCATTCATCGATGTTAAAATTGTGTAGACGAGTGTCGGCTTGTGGAAAACGGGCCTCGATGCGTGTAAGGTAAATGCGGTCGGCAATGGAAAAAGTTTGGTCGTAAAGCTGGGCTCCACCGATAATGAACCGTTCGGAGTCGGATGCAGAAGCGGCGAGTGCCTCGTCGAGCGAATGCACCACCACTGCACCTTCGGCCGCAAAATCGGCATTTCGGGTTATCACGATGTTCTTTCGGCCCGGGAGAGCGCCCTTCGGGAGCGAATCGAACGTCTTTCGGCCCATGATAATTGCATGGCCCATGGTTAGAGCCTTGAAGCGCTTAAGGTCGGCCGACAGATGGCAGAGCAGGTCTCCGTTGTGGCCAATGGCGCCGTCGAGGTCGGCAGCCACGATAATCGATAGAATAGGCATGGCAATCAGCAGTGGTTACACGGCCACCACGCCCTTGATGTGAGGCAAGGGGTCGTAGCCGGTGAGTTGGAAATCGTCGTATTTAAAGTCGAAGATGCTCTTCACATCGGGATTTAGTATCATTTTCGGCAATGCGCGCGGCGTACGGCTAAGCTGCTCGCGCACCTGGTCGAAGTGGTTGGTATAGATGTGCGCATCGCCGAGGGTATGGACGAAATCGCCGGCACGCAACCCGGTCACCTGTGCAGTCATCATCAGCAGCAGCGCATAAGATGCAATGTTGAAAGGCACACCAAGGAAACAGTCGGCACTTCGCTGATAGAGCTGTAGGCTCAAGCGTCCGTCGGCCACATAGAACTGGTAGAACGCATGGCAAGGCGGAAGCTTCATTTCAGGTATCGCAGCCACATTCCAGGCACTGACAATAATACGGCGCGAGTCGGGGTTATGCTTAATGGTCTCAATTGCTTCGGAGAGCTGGTCGATGCAGCCACCGTTATAGTCGCGCCAAGCGCGCCACTGGCTGCCGTAGATAGGTCCCAAATCGCCGTTCTCATCGGCCCATTCGTTCCAGATTCTCACACCGTTCTGCTGCAGATAATGCACATTTGTGTCGCCGGCAATAAACCAGAGCAATTCGTGGATTATCGATTTCAGATGCAGTTTCTTGGTGGTGAGCAGCGGGAACCCGTCTTCAAGGTTAAAGCGCATCTGATATCCGAACAGGCTCTTTGTACCTGTTCCGGTGCGGTCGCTCTTCATCACACCATTTTCCATTATGTCGCGAAGCAAATTGAGATACTGTTTCATGTCGTTTCCTTTTTTTGCAAAGATAGTGCAAATGAGTGCAGAAGCAAAACAGAAACCATAAGTTTCTGTTTTTGATTATGCCGAGTGCAGCCTATCTTTCTGTGGCGATGCACTTTTCCACCCGGCTTGTACCGTTGCTGAAGATGTCGCGACGCAGGTATATCCCGTTTTCGGGAGGCACCGGAAGCCTTCGGCCACTAATGTCGAAACATACTGAGGCAATCACAGTAGCATCTGCTTCGTGCTGTTCTACGCCTGTATCGGCCAATTTGTGATGCGAGAACACCCAACATAGCCGCTTTGCGGTGTAGCTTTCAATGCAAGTGGTTTCGTGGCTCCATCCGGCTTCTATGTCAAGACGGCTATCGTTGCCCGAGGCATTGAGCCAGGCAATGAGAGAACTCACCGGCTCCACCGACATTATGGCATCGGCATCGCCCATCACAGCATACACCGGCACATTAAGCAAGCTGTCGGCTACACACCTCGACGGATTCCCGGCCACTGGCATCGCTGCCGCCCACATTCGCGGATAAGCCGAGAGCATGCCCCAAGTGCCGGTGCCACCCATCGAGCCACCGAAAAGGTAGATACTTGAGGTGTCGGCTCCGTGCTTCGATACGATATCGGTCACCATATTACGCAGCACCACGTTCATCTTGCCGCCCCAACTCATTGTGGGCGGGCACTGCGGCGCCACAACAAGCGCCTCAATGCAATTGTTCACCAGATAGTTGCAAATAGAGTCGAGTCCTTTCTCGTTAAGCTGCGCCTCGTTATCAGTTCCTTTGCTCGATCCGCCATGAAGATACACCACGAGAGCAGGGCTGTTAGCGGTGGCGGCAGTTGTTGCCATACGATATGGCAAAGTAACATCTCCCGATGTGAAGTCAACGTATGAAAAGTTTAGAGATTGCGCCGCCACCATTACAACGCCTGTCAATAAGAAATATAATAAACAAAGTGCTTGCTTCATCATTTTGCTACATCAACATTATTTCCTACGGTTAGGTTTTCTCTTTTGTTCTCCCATATGCTTCATCATCCGCATTTCCATTCGATACATGCTGTCGATTTGTTCATCGGTGAGGAATGTTGAATACTCCTGATAGTACTTCTTGCGGATGTCGAGAAGCTTCTGACTTCGCTCAAGCCGGTTTTGCGCCGGTTTCTCATTGCCGGCCAAAGCCTTTTTGCCGATACGAGGACCCAGCTCCCACACCTCCTGCTGGCAACGCTTATACACATCGATAAGTTTCTGGCGCGAGTGGTCGTCGAGGTTAAGTTGCTTGGCAATATACTCGGCTTGCCGGGTGGCAAGCTGTTCGCGTGAAATGCGGTGGTCAGACTGCGCGTGGGCGCTTATTGCCATTATACACATCATGGCGGCCAATGCTACCGCTTTGAAAATTCCATTTGTCTTCATAAGCTATTCAAATTCAGTAAATAATTCGTCTTGATACACTTCGATAAGAAATTGACGGTCGTTGTCGGTGAGCTGTGCAAAGCAAGCGTCGACCTGCGCCAAGTCGCATTCGGCATCGCTTTTGGCAGTCAGATGCATTACGGTAGCCACAACGGCAATTGACGCTGCAATGCCGTATATGGCATTAGCCAGCCAACGTGGTCTTGGCGAAACGGGCTCAGTGTTGCCAATCTGCTGCATAATGCGGTCGTCGAGACCATCGAGGAAACCGTCGGGAATGCGATATGGCATCCGGTGGCCTACACGTGAAAGTATTCCGTCATCGCTGTTCATCTCAGATATTGTTTTTCAGATTATTGATAACTTTTTCTTTTGCTATGTGATAGTTGGCCTTTGCAGCCGATGCGCTCGAGCCCACCACCTGTGCAATTTCCTCGAAGGGCAGTTCGTCGTAGTATCGCAGGCAAAACACCGTTTGCTGCTTAAGTGGCAGAGCATGGATGACTCTTTGCAGTGCCACCGCCTCGATGTCGTCATAGTCGATGTATGCGTCGCCCAGTGCCTCAGCTGTCTCTTTGCAGTCGGCAATGTCGATAGTGGCTGTGCGGTGGCTTACCACCCTCAACGCCTCATTGGTTGCAATGCGGTAAATCCACGCTTTCAGCGAACATCCTACGGTGTACTGTTGCCAGGAGCGGTATGCCCTGATAAAAGTTTCCTGGACGGCGTCCTCGGCATCTTCGTGCAACACCACAATTCGGCGGATATGCCAATACACACGCTCCTTGTAAGCACCGAGAAGTAGGCGGAAACCTGCCTGTGCATTGCGATTCATCGCCGATACTATTTCGCGGTCGGATAGTGTTGCCATCTGTTTGCGGTTACGGCTTTTCAAGCGCCCGTCTGTTATAATGACCCGCAAACCGTACTAATGTCAAATGCCAGGGACAAAAAAAGAGTCAGGAGTGGTTTTCATGGCATTGGCTATAGAGCCTTTCAAACTCCGAGCGGAGCTTCTGATGGTCGGCTATTAGCTGGCGGAGCCGGGCCAGGCGGTGTGCGTTGCCACTTTCGGGCATCCACAGCTGCAGATATCCGCCATCGGCATACTTTTCGGTGAGATGCTCAACAAAACGGCGCCATTGTCCTTCCTTGTCGAGTTCACCGTAGTGCTCCAAGCCATATTGTACGGTGCGGCGGAGCGTAATTTCTGGGTCGATAACGCGGTCGGCCTCGGCAACGATGCGTCCGTAGATGCTTCGTGGGGCGTGGCCCGACGAGGCTCGATGGTCCTCGACAGCCTGCGCCATCACCTCAATCTGCTCTGGCGAAAACCATTGCCTCAACTCGGCCTCGGCACGCATAATGGCGCCCGACACTTCGTGGTGGCGGTCGCGGCCGGCAACGAGGCCGGTATCGTGATAGGCAGCAATGGCATAGGCCATGTTGATGTCGACTTCGGGGTGCCCGGCTGCCAAATGCAGGCTCTCGGCAATCACCGCAGCCACATGGTCGATGCGATGTGCGGCATCGAAGCTGTGGTAGCGCGGCAAGATGGTGCGCTCAACATATTCGCGCAACCCGGCATCGACTTTCCCGATGTATTCTTCCATAGAAGTCAATAAAAAAGCGATGCCCACGGCATTGTGGCCACAGGCATCGACATGTATTTTCTTTTCCTGTCCTTCCGAATTATTTTGCAGAATCGGCAGGAGCAGCGGCTGCAGGAGCGTTGTCGGCAGCAGGAGCTGTCGGGAACTGAGTAGCAGTCTGCTCAGTCACAGGCTGGCTGGCCTGAACCTTCGATTGCACGAGGGTGCGAGGAGCCACGAAAGCCGAAAGGATACTAAGAACGCAGATAACCACGGCGAGTGTCCAAGTGGCGTTCTCTACAAATGAATTAGTCGACTTCACGCCCAGAATCTGGTTGCCGCTCTGGAAATTCGAAGCCAAGCCTCCGCCTTTCGATTTCTGTATCAATACGATACCAATCAGAAGTACGGCAGCAATAAGAATCAATACTGTTAAGAATACGTACATATGTTTCTAAGATTTAAATTTCTGTTTATTCAAATGCACCGTTGCTCGCATGGCTCGACAAAAACGGCGGCGCTCCGTCGTGGCGAGGCGTCGGCACATTTCGCCTGCAAAGTAAACACTTTTTTCTGCACTATCAAAATTTTTAATCATTTTCCCTGATTTATTGCATTTTTCAGCGATTTTGAGAAAACATTTTGTAAATTTGGAAAATCAATTTATGAACGCGGATAAAGCCCAACAGCCTTATCCGACATTTTTTAACCGGAAACTTATGGACGAATCATTATATAGCTATTCACTTTGCTCGGCATTGCCACTGATGCTTTTCTTCGGGCTCAATATGCTGTTGGCCCGGGTTCCCGACAAGAAGATATTCAGCACCTTCCTGTTGTCGCGCAGGCTTATGGGAGTGGCGCTGCTGGTGCTTTCGGCCAACTATTCAGTGCACTTTTTCTGTGCACCGCGCCTGAAGGATGTGGATGCCACCATTATGATGAACCTCTGCACCTACTATCTTTGCTACTGGCTGTTCAGCTCGGCGATGATGACCCTACTCAACAATAGGTATCTCAGCCGGCTTCGGTTTATGCTTCATCTGGCGGTATGGCTTATCTATACGGCATTTGCCGCAGCGGTGGTGATATGGGCTCCCAATGGCGAGGCCAGGCACTACGGCATTGTCATGCTGGCTGTGTGGCTGATTATCTACGGGGCATTCCTGTCGTTCCATCTGCTCCGCGCCTATGCCCATGCGGTAAAGAAGTTCCGCGACACACATTCCGACGACATCGGTATCTATATCCGCTGGATGTCGATATTCACCATCTGGGCCATTGTGTTCGGCGTGAGCTGCGGCGCGCTAACATTCCTGCCCGACAAATATGTGTTCATATGGGTGTTGTCGGCCATTCCGTTCTATGTTTATCTTTACTGCTGCTACCAGAACTATGCTTTGTCGTACGAGACGGTGGAGAATGCCATCCAGGAGGAGAATGAACTCGAAGAGAGCGAGCAGATACAGGCATCGGCTTCCGGCGAGCCGAAGGCCGACGGTATGCCGGCTTATCATTCCGACATTACCAAGCGCATAAAGGAGTGGATTGACTGTGAAGGTTACTGCAAACAAGGCATCACTCTCAAAGAACTGTCGGAGCTGCTTTTCACCAACCGCACTTACCTTTCGGAATATATCAACACCACCTACCATGTGAGTTTCCGCGACTGGATTACCGACTTGCGCATTGACTATGCCAAACGGCGCATGAAAGAATTCCCCCAACAGAAGATTCTGGAAATTGCCGAAGCATCGGGATTCATGTCGCTGAGCCACTTCACCAAAACCTTCAGCGAAAAGGAAGGCTGCTCGCCGGCGCGATGGCGAAACAGCATCGGTGATTGAGCATCACCGCCACAATAGGCTCAAAGCCACCTTTGTAGAATTAGCAATTTGTCAAAATTTCAATTTGACGAATTGACAACCCCCCCTATTTATTTTCGCATTCAGCAAAAATTTTCCAATTTTTCAAAACATTGACATGCGACGCCCCAGAAGGGCTCGCGATTAACAGAATTTTGTTTTATTTGTGTAAAGCATTATATATTATGCGGCGTTATAGCGGTCAGGAGCTTCATCCTGGTTGCTATTGTGGCGTTATATAGCATCATAATCTGCTTTAAATTTAAACGTAAATTATTTATCAATCCAAAATAGCTTATGGACAAAAACGCTAAAGTAATTGACACACGGCGGAGAAGCATCAAGCTTCCGCCATGGCACCAGTGGCCGATTCTCAAGAATCTGGCGCTGCTGATTGTTATCGTCATTGGCATTGCAGGCTTCACGCCAAAAACAATGGCCCTCGACATCAAACCAGAACACATCGGTTTCTCGCAATCCGACCTCACGGGAACCAACGGAGTCATGGAGATAACAGTTCCAATCTATGATGACAACGGAAAGGATGAAGGTCTGCCAGCATCAAAGAATTATAGGTCTGTGCTGAACATCGACGGTACAGATGTATTGCAATTCATATCGTACAAAGGCGAAGGAAAACCGCAAGGCGAAGCTAACTGGTATTGGGTAAAAACCGTTTTGCTCAGCAAGGCAAAAACAGAAGCAATCTATGTTTATGAAACATGGAAGAATGGTGAAGAAGTTTCCATAGGCAAAAGTGGCTATGGAATAAATACAGTTAACGATACCGTAACCGCAAACATCGTTAAAAAGAGTGGGCAAAGTCGTGCCACCTATAAGATATATGTAAAGGGTGAGGTTCTACGAAAAGCTGCAAAAGGTGGTGTTAATGTTAAGGTTCACTTGGACGTCGACGAAAATGAAGGAGATTCCGATGGTCCAGTCGAAGCATCACAGAAATACACCTACAAAATCCCGGTAACACCGTCGTTTAATTACGATTTCAGCAGTACCGCAGGCAAATATGAGCTCGATTTCAATGCAAGAGCCAACGACAAATATGAAATAACCTCGCCTGACGCTGCAAAGAAGAGTAAGACCACCATCAGTTCGACTCCGGTGAAGGTTGATATTCCATCGATAACCGATGCAGAGTATACTTTGGGATTGAAATACACCATCTATGTTAACGCTTATCAAGAAATAGTCGATGAACACAGCATAAAGGTAAAGGCATATCCACAGCCCAAAAACTTCGACGCAAGATTCAGTGAAGGAAAGGTTACCCTAACGTGGAATATGGCAGCGATTACCTCTGGTGAATGCATTGACAACGATGAATTCGAGATTCAGCGCAGCACCGACTCGTCGTTCAGCGATGCCAAGTCGTTGACAACGATTCAATACGATAAAACAAAAACGAGCTACAACGTCGTCGACGATGTGAGCAACACTAAATTTGACGGCAAATACTACTATCGCATCCGTCGAACAGCCTCGAAAGATAAATGGGGATGGAAACAGATATCAATCGACAGTGTTGCTGTTAAAACTACTCACAAATATATCGCGACTGCAACTGCCAGAATGATTGACGACCGACATGTGCAAATCACCTGGACATACGACGACGGAAATGTATGGACCAAGGATGCACAGGTGATGCTTACACGGTTCAATCAGCACAAAGGCACATCGTACACCTTCAGCATTCCTGAAGAAGACGTTGCAAAACGCAGCTACACCGACTCGCTCACCACTTTGTGCGACGTGTACTCTTATGCCATAGCAGTGGCACCAAGCAGTAACGATTACAGGCAGCAGAGCAATGTAGAAGTGAAATCTGATGATGACCTATTCGTTGCCAACGTGGGAAAAGTGACATCGTTCGTCACATCGAAGGGCTACTATTCCGACCATGTGGAACTCGAATGGACCTGCGACCAAAATCCTATCGAGGTGTTTGCCATCCGCGCCCGCGAATATGGCACCGGCAACGATTTCCGACAAATCGACCAGGTACAAGCCAGCCAGTCATCAACGTATTACACCTACTCCGACACCAAGTCGATTCCGGGTGTGGTTTACGAATACGAGATTGTTGCAATCGCCTCCTGCGGCAACCAGCCGGTAAGCAGCCCGTATGAGCACCACGAAATAGGTTTCCGCACCCCGACAGGCGACATATATGGCCGCGTGACATTTGAAAGCGGCCAGGCAGTGCCCGATGTTGAGGTTCGCGCTGAGGTGAGCGAAGGCTCGGGCATTATCGGAAAGGCATACAGTTTCGACGGCAACAGCATACTTACCGCCGACAATGCCGGACTTATGACCAATGCCACCGAAGGCGCCACCATCGAGGCATGGGTGAAGCCCGAAAACGACGGTGTTATCGTGAAAAAACCGGGCATGTACTCGCTCGAATACAAAGGCGATAAGATGCAATTCACCGTTGGCGGCACTCAGACCATCACCACCAAGAACAAGATGGACGAATACACCAAATCGGCTTCGTTTATCCACGTTTCAGCCGTTGCGGCATCCGACTCGCTCTTCATCTACATCAACGACACCCTCGAGGCCAAGGAAGCCCGCACCGCCACGGTGAGCGCCGATTCGACCGTGCTGGTGATTGGCGACAAATTCAAGGGTGCAATCGACGAAGTGCGCCTGTGGAGCGTGCCGCGTGACAGTGCCGACGTGGTTCGCGACTACACACGCTATATCATAGGTAACGAAACCGGCCTCGAAGCATATTATACCTTCGATTATTCGGTTGACGACCAATTCTTCGATATCTCCTACAGCGGCAACACCTACCACAAGAACCATGGTAAGGTAACCGGAGCGAAACTTGGCGGCGAGGATGTGCCCACATCGTCGCAGCTGGGCTACCGCAGCTACACCGGCAACGACGGTGCCTACACGCTACGCTCATTGCCGTATAAGGGCAACGGAACCACATATATGGTGATTCCGCGCCTTGGCATCCACCAATTCGAGTCGGCAAAGGAACTGCGTCTGCTGAGCGAGAAATCGCAGAGCCACACAGTGAACTTCACCGACAAATCGTCGTTCCTGGTTAAAGGAAAGGTTATGTATCGTCACGGCACAATCCCGGTTGAGGGCGTATCGTTCACAGTCGACGGAATAACCGTCATGGACGGCAAGGGCTACATAACCAAGAGCGATGCCGATGGTGTGTTCGAAATCTATGTTCCAGTGGGCACTCACGAGGTGAAAGCTGTGTTGACAAACCACTCGTTCGAAAAAGATGGCCGTATTACCAACCTCGACGGCACCGACCGCAATTATCAGGACATGCTTACAGGCATTGAGATTATAGACACCACCACAGTGCGTTATATAGGACGTGTGGCCGGTGGTGCGGTGCAGGCCGGCTATCCATTGGGCCACTCACTGTCGAAAAACAACCTTGCCGACGGAATCAAGCTGACGCTCACCTGCAACAGCACCCACATTGCCGACTCTATTTCGCGCAACGAGACCTACACCCACGTGAAGAATCCGTACATTACTCAGGCAAAGACAAACGATGTAAATTACTTTAAGAATGTGATTACAGTGTGGCCAAACGCCGAAACCGGCGAATTCATGCTCGACGTGCTGCCGATTAAATACAATGTGAGTGTAAATGTACCAGGACACGAAGAACCTATTCCGGGCAACAACGAGGATCTTGATTTCTCAAATTGCTTTACAAAGCAGTATAGCAAAAACGAATATGTTGATTCCATTTCGGAGGAAGGCCGATACATTAACCGGGCCGACTCGGTGGAATATAACCAGATGTCGAAGTTCACTATCACTAAAACGCCTTCAATAATAGTTAAGCAATTGGTTAACGGCTCGCAGGTTGACTATTTCGGTAAAGAGACTACCAAGATAAACACTCTGAGCAGCGAAACCTCATTCGAAGCCGTACTGTACGACAAAAAAACCGGTGAATACACCATCAAGGACACACCGGTGTTCGAGCAGTCGCAGAGAGTAACGCTTGGCGTCACCGCTGCCGAGGTGTATGAATACATGACCAGCGACGGCAAGAAGAAAGATGACGTAGAAAATGATAAAGTGCCCACGGCAAATGCTACACTGAAGTTTACCGGCGATATGGCCTACGGTATGAAGTCGGGGGAAGATGCCAGTGAACTGGAAACCGAGATAACCACCAACGAAGACGGCTATGCCGAATGGAACTTCCAGGTAGGTTCTACCGACATGACCACCGGCATGCTCTCGCTGGGCATATCGATGACCTATGGCGACAGCGATAATCCGATACCTGTGGTATGGGAAGGACTTACGGCAGCCGTTATTGGTTCGAGGATTAAGGGCTCCGACTTCGTTACTGAAGGCCCCGACGAGTTGATGTTTGTACTACGCGACCCGCCGGGCACCAACAGCTATTCATTCCTTGAAAAGGGATTTACCGTATCGAGAACCTCAACGTATAACGGCGAGATAAACAATGACCTTTCAAGTACATCCGTCAATAAAACCGGTGCTACTATTATCACATGGCAAGGTGTCGGAGCTGGCACACAAAACAAAGTTGAAGCTACTAATGATATGGGATACGGTATCAATACCAATCAAATCATTGGAGGCACCAACACCGATTATCGTGAATATACGACTACCACACAGATTGCCACCAAATCAGACCCGCTCTATGTAGGCTCGAACGGCGACGTATATGTGGGATTATCTACCAATATCGGGGTTGGCACCACAGAAAACATTACAATCGTCAGAAAGGAAGACTACAAGAAGAACACGAGTGCATACGAGGTGATTGTCGACACCATACAATCGGGAAGCAATTTGATGCTCGTCAAATCTACCGGTATAGGGCTGTCGGAAAGCTACAGCACATTGTTTGCCTATGATCAGATATTCATCGAAAATACGATGATTCCGAAGCTTGAAGATACGCGTAACATGCTGCTGCACCAGCAAAGCGAACAGCTCCAGTGGCAAAAAATGGCTGACGACACCAAGAAATGCGTATATGTGTCGTATTTGCCGGCCGACGATGATAACTTCGGCCGAAGCAACAACGACAAAGTGTTTGGCACGCAGAAACTTGAGAACTCGTTTGACGGTCCGAGCTACAAGATTTATGTTCCGACGGGTGCAGAATTTGTTACCGACACCATTCTGACGCTTAACCAGTCGATTGAGAACTGGCGTCAACGCATTGCCGACAACGAAGAGCAAAAGGTTAAAGCAGAGCGCATTAATAACGTATCGTTCCATGCCGGTGCCGATTACTCTTATACAGAAGAATTCACCACCACACGCACCGAAACCCAACGCTTCTCGCTTAGTATCGGCGGTACAATTGCACATACGTTTGGCGCTATGATTATGGATACAGGTATGGAAATCCGTATCGAAGAGAATCTGACCACCACCCACGGAGGCGAGTTTACCGACGAAGAGACCGGCCGACACAGCCAGGGCTTCGTTCTTTCGGAGAGTGGTGACGACGACTATCTGAGCGTCGACATTTGCCGTGCATCAGGCTATCGCCAGGATGACGAGTACATTAAGTACAGCGACATCAACAGCGAATCGACACAGTTCTCGACATTCATTTTCAAGACCAAGGGCGGCGCCACATCTTGCCCGTTTGAAGACGAAGAGGTAACCCGTTATTTCGAGCCGGAAAAGGGGCATGTGATAAATGAAGCCACATTGAAGATTGAAGATCCTAATCTTACCATTCCAAAGGAGGAGCAAACGGTAAAGAACGTGCCATCGGGCAAATCGGCTTACATTACTCTGCAAATGAAGAATGACTCGGAAGCACAAGAGGACGGATGGTTCAATCTGACTGTCAACGCTGAAAGCAACCCCTATGGTGCTCAGTTGTTTATCGATGGTGCTCCACTCACCACTACCGGCCTTGCATTCCTTGTGCCTGCAGGTGATGTCCTTAAAAAGACCCTGGAAGTGCGCAAAGGCAGCGTAATGAGCTACCCCGACATCACCCTGAACCTGCAGTCGCAGTGTCAGTGCGACCCGTCGGACCCTCTCGAAGATATCATGTCATCGGCATCGTTCAGCGTATACTTCACCCCATCGGCTACCGATGTGAATGTGAAACGCCCGGCCGACAGCTGGACATATAACACCAAGCTGCCCACAACCGAGGTGAACGGCCTCGAGAAGCACTACATGGATGTGGAACTCGACGGTTTCGATGTTAACTACGACGACTTCCGCCGCGTTATACTCCAATACAAGCCTTCTTCGAGCTCTGACGAAGAATGGATTACATTGATGAGCTACTATAATAATCAGGAAGACTACGACAAGGCCATCGCCGACAACCAGAATGCATCGCTCATCAATGCTGACGATAATGGCTCCATCAAATACCGCCTGTTTATGGACGACCTTGCCGACCAGCGCTACGATTTGCGTGCCGTGGGCACAAGCTTCATTGACGGCTTGGGCGAGATTTTCAACTATTCGGAGGTACACAGCGGTATCAAGGATATGTACAACCCGCGTCTGTTCGGCAGCGCACAACCGGCCAACGGTGTGCTCACTGTGAACGACGAAATCAGGCTTAACTTCAACGAGCCGATTGCCGAGGGCTTGCTCACCGACGACAACTTCTCGGTTACGGGCATCAGAAACGGCGCCCAGACCGACCACTCTGTTTCGGTGCGCCTCGATGGTGAAAACGATGTGCTTACATCAGAATTCGACCGCCACTGGCACAACAAGCCTCTGACCATAGAAACGTGGATACTTGCCGACCGTCCTCAGGACGCGGTTATCTTCAGTCAAGGCAACGCCAACAGCGCTATCGAGCTCGGTATCACTGCCGACAACCACTTGCGCGTGAAGGTGGGTGACAAGGAATCGATAAGCGAAAAGGCTTTCAGCTACGACCAAGGCACTTGGGCCCATGTGGCTCTCACCTATGACGGTGAAAACAAAGTGTGCGCATTCTACAACTACGTGGAACTCATCAGCGACTTTGAAACCGACGGATTCGGCGGCGAAGGCACATACACCTTCGGCGCAAGCATCGACGGAACCGGACACTTTGCCGGAAATATGCACAACGCTCGCATCTGGGACAAGGAATGCTCGCGTGCTCGCCTGCAGACCAACAGCCTCACACTGCTGTCAGGCGCTGAAAGCAACCTGATGGCTTACTACCCGATGAACGAGGCGCGCGGCACTATGCTTACCGACAAGGCTCACGGAGCCAACCTCGAAATGAATGGCGGCACATGGGTGGTTCCCGAAGGTCGTGGCGCCACTCTCAACGGAGCTCAATGCATGAAAGTTGACGCTGCAAAATCTTGCGTTGTCGACATCACCATGGACTACACCCTCGAAATGTGGTTCAGATCAGAAGAAGGCCAGACTAATGCCACTCTGGTGAGCAACGGTCGTGGCGACGGCTCTGAGTACAACAATTCTCTTAACAACATCGAACTTGGCTTCGACAACGAAGGCCAGCTCTACTTCAGCAACCACGGCACAACAGCCACTTGTACCGGTGTATACAACGACAACAACTGGCACCATGTGGCAGTAACCGTTAACCGCACAAGCGGCCGTGCTCAAATATACCTTGACGGTGAGCTCAACACCTACTTCGATGCTCAAGACCTCGGTGGCATCCAAGGCGATTACCTCTTCCTTGGTGCACGCATATGGAACACCGACAGCTCTACCGTAGTTAACCAAGTTGACAACTATTTCAAGGGCAACATCGACGAATTCCGCTTATGGAACCTCTATCGTCCTGAATCGATGGTGGCTCAATCGTTCACCGAACAGCTTGACGGCTCGGAACCGGGCCTCATGGCTTACTATCCGTTTGAAAAATATGTAACTTCATCAGGTCTGAGTGAAATAGATTCCTCTCTTGCTGATGCCAAGGTTCAAAAAGACCCCTCGGTTGTGATTCCGGATATCATCGTTGAGGGTGGCGGCAAGGAAATATTGACCAAGGTGTCGGCTCCGGTAAAGAGCAAGGGCCCTGTGAGCAAACTTATCTACGACTTTGTGGTTAACAACGATGCTCTCATCATCACTCTCAACGAGCCTTACGACCGCATCGAAAAGACCATAGTCAATTTCACCGCCCAACGCATCCGCGACCTTAACGGCAACGAAATCGTGAGCCCAATCACCTGGAGCGCTTACATCGACCGCAACCAGCTGAAGTGGGGCGAATCGGGAGTGTCAGTGGTTAAGAAGGTTCACGAGGAGAAAGAGCTCACCGTACGCGCCAACAACAACGGCGGCTCTATCCAGCACTACACCATCGAGAACATGCCATCGTGGCTCGACGTAACGCCATCTAACGGCACTATCAACCCTGTTTCGAGCATCGACGTGACACTTACCGTCAACCCGAGCCTTAACATCGGAACATACGACGAGGTGCTGTATCTGCGCAACGACAACAATGTGGTGGAATCATTGCCGCTGACAGTGAAGGTGGAAGGCGAAAGACCTCAGTGGAGCGTCAACCCGGCTGATTACCAGTACAATATGTCGATATTCGGCAAGTTGCTCATCGACAATGTCTTCTCGTCTGACTCCGAAGACATTCTGGCTGCATTCAACGGCAACGAATGCGTGGGCGTGTGCACAAACAAATACTACAAGATTAACGACATGTGGTATGCAATGCTCACCGTCTACTCCAACGAAGCACAAGCCTCGAAGGACCTCGAATTCCGCATCTGGGATGCCAGCACCGGCGCCACTTACATTGCCGAGCCGGCACAGCCCATCCGCTTCAGCAACGATGCTGTAATAGGCTCGCCAAGCAATCCGGTTGTGTTCACTGCAAAGGACTTGAGAGTCCAGCAAATCGACCTCGCCGAAGGCTGGAGCTGGATTTCGGTTAACGTGAACAACCCGAACCTGAGCGACATCAATACCCTCCTTGGCAACAACACCTGGACATCAGACGACCAGCTGAAGAGCGAAACCGACGGTTTCGTGTCATACTCGTCGAAAGGCTGGGTGGGTACTCTCCAGAGCATCAACAACAAGTCGATGTACATGGTGCGCAGCAGCAAGGCACAGACTCTCGACATCGCCGGTACGGCTGTCGACACCAAGACAAACAAGATTACCATCCAAGGTAAAAAGGCCGACGGCACTGCCCGCTGGAACTACATCTCGTATCTGCCTGTCGACAACATGACGCTCAAGGAAGCCCTCGCAGGCTACGAGGCTGTCGACGGCGACATCGTGAAATCGCAGACTGCCATGGCAATGTACGACGACAACATGGGCTGGATTGGAAGCCTTGAATATATGGAAAGCGGCAAGGGATACATGCTGCAACGCCAGGCTACAACCGATGCCGAACTGCAATATCCGTCGAAATCGTCGATTGGACGCAAATCGTACACCATCCCCGGATTGCGCAACCTCGAGCTCAGCACCGAAGTAGCCTCCTACGGACACCTCTATGCTACCAACATGACCGCTGTGGTGCGTGTTGAAGGCATCGAAGCCCACGAAGGCGATATGTTGGCTGCCTACGTCAACGGCGAATGCCGCGGCACGGCAAAAGCCACTATGATGCCCGACGGAACACCTCTGTTCCTGATGACAATCAGCGGCGAAGGCTCTGAAAACGTGGATGTGGCTCTCGTTCGCGGCGAAAGCACCAAGGCCGTTGCCAAGGCTGCAGTGACCTACGGAGCAAATGCCTCGCTGGGCACCACCAAGGCACCGGTGGTTATCCGATTTAGCGAAGATGCCGAGAACATAATCGTCTACCCGACACCATTCCACAACCAGCTCTCAATCAAAGCCGTTGCCGATCCATTGGCTCGCGTGGATGTGACAATCACCAACGCAGCCGGCGTACGCGTGGCTCATTGGAATAACTGCAACGTCGGCGGCGTGGCCCATATAGTCTGGGACGTTGACGACAGCACCATCGTTGATGGCACATACATAGTGAATGTGGTTATCGACGGCAACGCTCATGCTATCAAGACCGTAAAGCAATAATTATCAAACCATTTCCCCGTCGATGACGACGACGGTCGACATAGGCGGGGAGATTAAACATTTTCAAGATCATGATGAAATATCTTAATATCATATTACTCGCCTTGGTAGGCATGTCTATAGCCAGCTGCAGCGACGACGAGGAACCAACCTATCCACGCCCCGACTGGAGCGCCGTGCCCGAGGATTTTGCCAACGGCAACCCTAACTGGACTGCCGCCCAAGACATCACCGGCAATGCTCCGGCATGGACTGCCGATTTTTCGGGCAACGATGCCACTCCAGTGTGGAGCGACCCCGACAAATCGATTTATCCCACCAGCATGACAGCCGTGGTGCGTCTGACTCCGGTGCTCGAACACTTTGCCGCCGATGCCGACATGATGGCCGCATTCATCGGCAACGAATGCCGTGGCGTGGCACAAGCCGTTACTGTCGACGGCGTGAAGCTGTTCTTCATCCAAGTGAAGGCTGCATCGAGCGAAAACGGCAACGTGGAATTCCGCTACTTCAGCAGCCGCTTCGGCCGGATATACAAGTCGGTGGCAGCCGACGTGGCCTACGTAATCAACAAGATTTACGGAACCGTCGATGCTCCGGCATACCCCGATTTCGAGCAATCGGGCAAATATCCATGCATCGGCAAAGCCTATGCCAGCATCGACGCCTCTCTGCTGCCATTTTCCATTGACAACGGCGATGAAATAGCCGCCATAGTGGGCACCGAATGCCGTTCGATAGCACATCGCGACAACAATCGCCTATGGTTCGACCTGCTCGGAACCACCGAAGGCGAATCGTTCCGCTTTAAATACTACAGCGCAGCCAACCATTGTACCTACATCAGCGAGCAATCGTTCGAAATGCCCGCAAATGGAGGCTCTGTAGGCGCTCCGGACGCGCCGGTGGCACTCACATTCGTCCCCGACGGTTCGATGACCGCATACGTCACCGTAGGCGCCCCTGTGAGCCGATTTGCCAACCCCGATGTCGACGCAGTGGCTGCATTTGCCAATGGCGTGTGCATCGGCACCGGCGAATACCTGGGCAACTCCACCTACAAACTCGTGATGAAAGGCCTCGTGGCCGACGGCACAAGCATCGACGTGAAATATTATTGCAACTCGCTCGACTACCTCTTCACAGCGCCTGCAAACTTCACATTTGCCAACACTTCGGTGGTGGGTAGCGAGCTTCAGCCAAGCACGGTTGCCCTTAACCTCACAGGCAAGCATCCGCTGCAGATGAAGGCCTGCATTGCCCCAAAAAGCATGCTCGAAGTGCTTGCCAACGGTTCCGACATTATGGCCGCATTCGTTGGCAACGAATGCCGTGGCGTGGCCCAAGTGAAATCCAATGCCACCGGACAAGCCATTTTCCTCTTCACCATCAACGGAAGCATCGACGGCAACGAACAAGTGTCGCTGAAACTCTATTCGAGCACCACCCAGAAGCTCTACGAGGCAAACGTGACATTCGCCTTCGAGCCTGGCGCCGAATATGGCACCGAAGCCAGCCCACGGTCGATAGAATTCGTCCAGAGATAACAATAGCAGAAACCAAATGCAAGGGCCCGGACGCTGGAAGTTGTGTCCGGGCCTTTATTGTCTACATGTAGGCAGTCCCGATGCAAGCAACGGCGGCGGCGATGAGCAGCAAGCGCCAATCGGCATTCGGTTGTTCCATCTATTCCACCCATGGAACAAGCCAGGAAAAGCGGGAAACGGCTGACATGAATAAAAAAAAGCGCCTACTTTGATGAAAGTAAGCGCAGTGTTGGGGGCGGAGTGAGGGGGATTCGAACCCCCGATACCCTTTTGGGGTATACACGCTTTCCAGGCGTGCCTCTTCAACCACTCGAGCATCACTCCTTTGCT